>CAKZYL010000361.1 GCA_937884705.1 uncultured Roseovarius sp.
CAAGGGCGGCCTTTTTTATTGTGTGAAACAAGCGCCTTCCGCTACCCTGCTCGCACCTTATCGGAGCCCTGCATGCGTTTCATTCTCGCGACCCTCTTGCTCATTTTGCCGGCTGAGGCCTTTGCAAAACCCCTGGTCACGACCTCTGAACAGTCGCTGATCAGCATCTGCACGGACTATGCCGACACCCATGAGAGGCTTTTGCAGATCTGCGCGGCGGCCTTGGATGGGCCGGGCCTCACCAACCGCAAACGCGCTGAGGTTCTGACCGCATACGCGGACGCGCTCGCCTGGCTCGACCGTCTGGATGAGGCGCGTGAAAGATATCAGGCCGCTCTGAAGGCAGATCCCTTCTTTGCTGCGGCCCAAGAAGGCCTCGGCTGGGTTCACTGGCTGGAAAAAGACTACGCCGCCGCCACAGCCGCGTTCCAAGCCGCGCTGGATCTCTCTCCCAGTTCTGATGCGCTGGGCGGTCTGGCATCTGCACAGTTCAAAGCCGACGCCATTCACGCGGAAGAGGCCATCACGCTTTTTGACGCCGCTCTCGCGATTGAGCCCAACAACCGTTGGGTGTGGCGTCAGAAGGGTTGGATGCTGATGCGCGAAGAGACGTTTGAGGCCGCCCGCGAGGCGTTTCAGGCCGCCGTTGATCTCAATGATCAGGACGCTGAGGCCTTGGAAGGCCTGTCACTGGCACACTATCACCTCGACGAGGATGAGGCCGCCCTTACGCATATCAACGCTGCCATCGCCGCGGCCCCGTCGACGCCGGGCTATGTGCAGCGGCGCTCTATGGTCTTGCTCGCGCTGGATCGCCCTGCGGCAGCTCTGCGAGACGCCGATGCCTACCTTGAAGAGCGCCCCGAGGCCGCCATTGGCTATGTGCGCAAAGGCCGTGCCCTGGATGCGCTCGGTCGGACCAAAGAGGCATTGGAGGTCATGTCTGACGCCCATGGCCGCCTGCCGCGCGATGACACCTTGGATTACTGGTACGCCATGACCCTCTCTGATGACGGCCGCCATGGTGAAGCGTGGGATGTGATGTCGTATTATATGCACCAGGGATCCGGGGATTTCTGGGATTACGTTTTGCTGGCCTTCCTCGCGGTCAAAACCGACCGGCTTGATGCAGCCTCAGAGGTCGTGGGCAACCTGCAGCGCTTGCGCGCGGAGGATCACTACACCCATTACTGGGCGGCCGTCACCAAAGTCTATGCAGGCGATGTCGACGGGGCGGAAAGCCAGATCCGGCAAGCGCTTGACCAGGGTTTGAGCGACAGCATGCTGGGAGATTTCGTGGAACATATGGTCGGGCAGGGATACTACATCCGCGCCGCCGCCTTTCGCCTGAACCTCAAACAAGAGCATCTCTTGCAAGACGACACATCGGACCAGAACGCCGCGGTCAACGAGTAGGGCAGGGGATTGATCACAACTTGAGCGAGCGGCATGTCAGCGCGTTGTCCCAGGGTTCTTTGTCCCCGCAGGCCACTCTCCCACGCAATCCTTTTGCGCCCACGGTCCCCGGCTGCTAGAGCAGCCTCATGGCCACCGAATTTCCCGATCCCTCCACGCATCACCCGCTATCCCTGCCAGATGGCACGCGTTTCAAGGCGTTGGTTTTTCTCAAGAACATGGTCACAGCCCCAAACTTCGAGGTGGGGGCCTACACCTATGCCAGCGCCGACCAGGAGCCCGAAAATTGGACCAGCGCCCTCGCCCCGTATCTCAATCCGGGCAGCGCGGACAAACTGATCATCGGCACGTTCTGCCAGATCGCCCATGGCGTCACCTTCATCACCTCAGAGGCCAATCATCGCTATGACGGGTTTTCGACCTTCCCCTTCGCCATATTCGACGGCGGGATCGGCACCGAGAGGCCATCTCTTCCGCAAGGTGGTGTCGATACAGTGATTGGTCATGACGTCTGGCTTGGGCGCGGGGCCACAGTGCTGCCGGGTGCCCGCATTGGCAACGGGGTGATTGTCGGCGCCGGCGCTGTCGTGGGTGGGCAGGTCGCGCCCTATTCCATCATTGTGGGCAATCCGGGCCGCGTTTTGCGAATGCGGTTTGACCAGGCGGTTACAGATCGCCTGCAAGAGCTGGCCTGGTGGGATTGGCCAATAGACGTCATCCTTGCCAATGAGGCCGCGATCTGTGGCGCGGATATTGCGTCGCTTGAAGCAGCCGCGCCGTAATCGCAGACGCGCGCGTACAAATGATCGGCTCGCCCGCATTCGAGGCTTGAATTCCGCCCTTCATTTCCGTAACCCTCCGTCCACCGTAGGGGTATAGCTCAGCTGGTAGAGCGACGGTCTCCAAAACCGTAGGTCGCGGGTTCGAACCCTGCTGCCCC
>CAKZYL010000362.1 GCA_937884705.1 uncultured Roseovarius sp.
CGGATATGATCCGGTCGGGTTCTGTGCGCTGCGCGATTGTGGTGAGCCCGGAGATATGCTCGGGCCATTTGGAATGGCGCGACCGGGACTGCCATTTCATTTTCGGCGATGTGTGCACGGCTTTGGTTCTGGAGCGGGCGGAGGATGCCAAGGGGGATCACTTCATCGTTCATTCCACCCGGTGCGCGACGCAGTTTTCCAACAACATTCGCAACAATAACGGTTACTTGCGGCGCACACGCGATGGTCACATGCACGACCGCCGCGACATGCTGTTTGTGCAGGAGGGGCGGAAGGTGTTCAAAGAAGTGCTGCCGATGGTATCGGCGCATATTGCGGCGCATATGCAAAATGCAGGCTGCGAGCAGAGCGATTTGAAGCGGCTTTGGCTGCATCAGGCGAATAAGACGATGAATGATTTTATCGGCAAGAAGGTGATGGGGCGTATGCCGGAGCCGTCAGAGCAGCCCAATATCCTGCAGGATTATGCGAATACGTCGTCGGCGGGGTCAATCATCGCGTTTTCGAAGTATTCCGATGATATGGAGCCGGGGGATACCGGGCTGATTTGCTCGTTCGGTGCTGGGTACTCGGTGGGGTCGGTTTTGGTGGAGCGGGCCTGACGCTTCGCGCGGGCGCGGAGTAAAGGGCGTAGCCCGCCGCGCCTTCGTCAGGCCGTACGGGGGCCTGGCGAAATCCCAGTTGCAGGCTGCCTTTCGAAAGTTCAGCGGGACCCAAGGATGAAGGGTTGCTGCTCTGGCGTTTGTTCGCCATGCCACGGCCTGACGAAGGCGCTTTGTTTCGCTACTTCCGCGAGTTTCTTGGCTTGTCGCCCATCGCCTTGCGCCAGCCGCGGCGGGAGAGGCTAACATAGGTCTCATTGCCACCCACCTGCACCTGATCGCCTGATTTCACCACGTTGCCATCCGCGTCCTTGCGGATGACCATCGTCGCCTTCTTGCCGCTGGGGTCAATCGTGCGCACCTCTCGCATCTCATCGGCCCAGGCGAGGAGTGCTGCCGATCCGGGGAAAAGCTCGCCCTGGAAATCCACGCGGATGCCGTAGCACATCACGGGCACGTTGAGATCATCCACGGCGCAGGCCAGCTGCCAGACCTGATCTTTGGACAGAAACTGTGCCTCATCGACAAACACGCAGCCGACCGGCCCTTGAACGAGGCGGTCTTCGATTTTCACAAACACATCTTCGTCGGGCCCGAACACGTCTGCGTCGCGCGCGATGCCGATGCGGGAGGCGATCCGGGCTTTTCCGGCGCGGTCGTCGATGCCGGAGGTCAAAAGATACACCTCCATGCCCTGCTCAACATAGTTATGCGCGGCTTGCAAAAGCACGGTCGATTTGCCGGCATTCATGGTGGAGTAGTGAAAGTAGAGCTTGGCCATGGCCGGGGGATACGCGCATTCAGGGCGGCAATGCAATCGCGGGCGATGGACGACGCCGAATGGCTGCGCTATCACGCGTTGGATTTGCGAAGGAATACAAGATGTCCGGTCACGGCACACCGATCAAAATGTCTGCGCATGCCTCTCAAGGTCTCAAAGGCGAAGCGCATGTGCCTGGGGATAAGTCGATCTCGCACAGATCGTTGATCCTGGGAGCCTTGAGCGTGGGCGAGACGAAAGTGACGGGTCTTCTCGAAGGCGAAGACGTGCTGGACACGGCCAAAGCGATGCGGGCATTCGGCGCAGAGGTGATGCGGGACGAAGACGGGACATGGCACATTCACGGCGTTGGTGTCGGTGGGTTTGCAGAGCCTGATCAGGTGGTGGACTGCGGCAATTCCGGCACCGGTGTGCGGCTCATCATGGGGGCGATGGCGACCTCTCCGATCACGGCCACTTTTACTGGGGATGCGAGCCTTAACAAACGACCTATGGCGCGGGTGACGGACCCGCTGGCGCTTTTTGGCGCGCGCACTGTGGGCCGTTCGGGCGGGCGGTTGCCCATGACCATTGTGGGCGCCGAGATGCCGGTGCCTGTGCGATATGACGTGCCCGTGCCCTCGGCGCAGGTGAAATCCGCCATGTTGCTGGCAGGCCTCAATGCGCCGGGTGAAACGGTGGTGATTGAGCGTGACGCCACGCGCGATCATTCCGAGCGGATGTTGGCGGGCTTTGGGGCGAAGATCTCAACCGAGGAGACCAATGAAGGGCGGATCATCACGCTGAGAGGTCAACCGGAGCTGAGCCCGCAGACCATCATCGTGCCGCGTGATCCCAGCTCTGCGGCCTTTCCGGTCTGTGCCGCGCTGATCACCGAAGGCTCTGATGTGCTGGTGCCCAATATCGGGCTGAACCCAACGCGCTCTGGGCTTTTCCCCACGCTGAGGGAGATGGGCGCAGATCTGACCTATGAGCGCCAGCGCGCAGAAGGCGGTGAGCCGGTGGCGGACCTGCGCGCGCGGTTCTCCCCGAATTTGCGCGGCATCGAGGTGCCACCGAATAGAGCAGCCAGCATGATTGATGAGTATCCGGTTCTGTCGGTTGTGGCGTGTTTTGCGGAGGGCAAGACGGAGATGCGGGGCGTCAAAGAGTTACGGGTAAAGGAATCCGATCGGATCGACGCAATGGCGCGGGGGCTGCGCGCCTCAGGCGTCACGGTGGATGAGGGCGCGGATTGGTGGGCTGTGCACGGGCTGGGCCATGGCGGCGTGCCGGGCGGGGCGATCTGTGAGACCTTTCTCGATCACCGGATTGCCATGTCTTTCATGGTGCTGGGGCTTGCGACTCAGGCCGCGGTGACGCTCGATGATGGCAGCCCGATCGCCACGTCGTTTCCGATTTTTGAGCAGTTGATGGGTGGGCTGGGCGCAGATATCCGGCGCGGTTGAGGTATCGTCTCAGCGCGGAATCAAGGGCTTTAGCCCGCCGCGCGTTCGCCTGACCGTACCGGGGCCTGGCGAAGTTGTTCTGATAGGCCATTGCTCGGGCGTTCGGCGAGGCCGTAGGATAAACCACTGCTTTTCGAAACTCGGATCGCCATGCCACGGCCGTACGAACGCGCTCTGTTGAAGCGGTGTTCATAACCTTTATTAACCGTTTTCACTCAAAGGAAAAAAATGACGGTCTGCGACTGCATTTTGCCGCTCCTTGGCTGTTGATAATTTCCAAAAGGACTATGATTTTCGAGAAGGTAGTTAGATGAAGGCCCGCCGATTATGGCCAGCGATCCTCTTGTCGTATTCACCCCATCGGGCAAGCGTGGGCGCTTTCCCGTTGGCACGCCTGTGCTGACTGCGGCCCGCCAGCTTGGCGTGGACCTGGACAGTGTCTGCGGCGGGCGCGGCATCTGTTCGAAATGCCAAATCACACCGTCCTATGGCGAGTTTCCCAAGCATGGCGTGACGGTGGCCGATGACGCGCTGACCGCGTGGAACGAGGTGGAAGAGCGCTATGACAGCCGGCGCGGTCTAAAACCGGGGCGCCGGTTGGGCTGTCAGGCGCAGGTCATGAGCGACATCGTGATCGACGTGCCGCCTGAAAGCCAGGTTCATAAGCAAGTGGTGCGCAAAGCCGCCTCGGCTCGGATCATCGAAATGGATGCGGCGACGAAGCTTTACACCGTGACGGTGGAAGAGCCGGATATGCATGAGCCGTCGGGCGATCTGGAGCGGTTGGAAAAGGCGCTGCGGGGGCAAGGCGTGGAAGAGATGGTGCAGGCCGACCTGTCGCTTCTGGGTAAGCTGCAAACGGTGCTGCGCAAGGGCAAGTTCACCGTCACTGTGGCGGTCAACAAATCCCATCAAGACCGCGTCGCACGGATCATGGAAATGTGGCCGGGCACGTATGAAGGCGGCATCTACGGCCTCGCGATTGACCTTGGCTCGACGACCGTAGCGGCGCATCTGACGGATCTGCAAACCGGGGAGGTGGTCGCCAGCTCTGGAATCATGAACCCGCAGATCCGGTTCGGGGAAGATCTGATGAGCCGGGTGTCCTATGCCATGATGAACCCCGGTGGCGATGTGGAGATGACCCGCGCGGTGCGTGAGGCGATCAATACGCTGGCCGAAGAGATCGCCAAGGAAGGCGAGATTGATCCGAGCCTGATCATGGAGACGGTGTTTGTCTGCAACCCGGTGATGCACCATCTGCTGCTGGGTATTGATCCGGTGGAGCTGGGGCAGGCGCCCTTTGCGCTGGCCACATCGGAAAGCATGACCATTGATGCCCGTGATCTGGAGTTAAGTGCGCTGAACCCGCGGGCGCGGGTCTACATTCTGCCCTGCATCGCGGGCCATGTGGGCGCCGATGCCGCGGCTGTGGCTCTCTCGGAAGAGCCGGGCAAGTCTGTGGATCTGGCATTGATTGTGGATGTGGGGACCAACGCAGAGATCCTGTTGGGCGACCGCTCCCGCGTGCTGGCCTGTTCGTCACCCACGGGGCCGGCCTTTGAAGGTGCGCAAATTTCCAGCGGGCAGCGGGCGGCCCCTGGGGCCATTGAGGCCATTCGGATTGATCCGGAGACAAAAGAGCCGCGTTTTCGCGTGATCGGCTCGGATAAGTGGTCGGATGAAGAGGGCTTTGGTGACGATATCGCAGGCACGGGGATCACGGGGATCTGTGGTTCGGGCATTATTGAAGCGGTGGCGGAGCTGCGCATTGCAGGGTTGATGGATGAAAGCGGGCTCATTGGGTCTGCCATTCAGACGGGCACGCATCGGTGTGAGCCCGACGGACGGACCAATTCCTATCTGGTCTATGACGGCACGCCGTCGGGTGGGCCTCGGGTGACGGTGACGCAAGGCGACATCCGCGCCATTCAGTTGGCCAAATCGGCACTCTATGCCGGTGCGCGGCTTTTGATGGATGAACGCGGCGTCGACAAGGTGGACCGCGTGGTGCTGGCCGGAGCGTTTGGCGCGCATATCTCGGCCAAGCATGCGATGGTCTTGGGCATGATTCCGGATGTGCCTTTGGATCGTGTGACATCGGCTGGCAACGCGGCCGGAACTGGCGCGCGGCTCGCGCTCTGCAATGTGGGCGCTCGCAAGGAGATTGAGACTGTTGTGCGCCAGATCACCAAGGTCGAGACGGCGATTGAGCCCAAGTTCCAGGAGCATTTTGTCAACGCCAACGCGATCCCGCATAAGACGGACCCGTTCCCGGAACTGCGTCAGGTGACTGATCTGCCGGAGGTCAGCTTTAACACTGGCGGACGCGACGGCGGTGATGCAGAGGGGGGACGCCGTCGGCGCAGACGCCGGGCGTAACGCTCTATTCCAAGACTGCACAAGATTTAGGCTGTCCGGTTTCGCCCGGCGGCCTTCAATTGCTTTTCGCTGGCAACCCGTGCAAGCTTTTGAGACGGTCCTACAGATTTCAAGGGAGCCCGGAAGATCCTCGACCAAAGCGCAATACGTTCCACAGCGAAGGTTGAGGCTTTGCCCCGCGCGCATGGCGAGGGGTTCGTAGAGGTACAGCGCAAAGGCGATAAAAGCGCGCTGTCGGACCTGCGGATGTCCGGGTGTCTGAAGGTTCTGTTTTCACGCGGGTCACCGCGTCTTGATGCGATCATTATCAACAGCGCGGGCGGGCTGACCAGCGGTGACCGGTTGTCGTTCGAGATTGGATTGCAAGAGGGCGCTGCGGCCTCGGTGACGACGCAGGCGGCTGAACGGGCGTATCGTGCCGCGGATGGCGAGGCTCACGTGACATCGCATATTCACGTGGCACAGGGCGCGCAGATGTTCTGGCTGCCGCAGGAGATGATCCTCTTCGATGGTGCCAAACTGGACCGTCGGTTGCAGTGCAATCTGGAGGCGGATGCGCGTCTGCTGCTGGTCGAGCCTGTGATCTTTGGGCGGACGAAAATGGGCGAGACGGTGCGCGATCTCTGGTTTCGTGATGAGATCAGAGTGGATCGGGATGGCGTGCCGCTTTACCGCGACACCACGCAGCTTTCGGGTGATATGCGCGATGCGCTGGCGGGCGCGGCGATCGGTCAGGGCGCGGGCGCTATGGCGAGCGTGGTCTATGCCAGCACGGATGCGGAGCACCACCACGCGCAGTTGGTCAAGGACCTGCCCCCGACGGCAGGCGCATCGCTGCTGCACGATGATCTGCTGGCGCTGCGGTTGCTTGCTGGAGACGGCTTTGAGCTGCGCAAATCCCTGTTGCCGATCCTGGATCAGCTCACGGGCCACACTCTTCCCACGTCTTGGAGGCTTTGACACATGAATCTGACCCCGCGAGAAAAAGATAAGCTGCTGGTGGCCATGGCCGCCGAAGTGGCACGCAAGAGGCTGGCGCGTGGGGTGAAGCTGAACCACCCGGAGGCGATTGCGCTCATTACCGATGCGGTTGTCGAGGGCGCGCGCGATGGGCGGTCGGTCGCGGATATGATGCAGGCGGGCGCGCAGGTGGTGACAGTAGAGCAATGCATGGAGGGCGTGCCGGAGATG
>CAKZYL010000363.1 GCA_937884705.1 uncultured Roseovarius sp.
CATCATCGTCGAGAGCGGCACGCCGCCGGCGGCGGGCACGCCTTCGATCAGGAGCTGTCGGTAGTTCTCCACGGCGTGATCGCCGAACCACATGGGGATCGGTGATTTGGTCAGCGCTTCACCGGGATGGGTGGAGGCCACGAGGGCGACCCAGACAGGGAAGCACAGGAACACGATGCCTGCGATCAGAACGACGTGGGTCAGGATGGCGGAGGTTTTGCGATTTTCGACCATCAGTACTGTACCTTCCGCTCAATGAACCGGAACTGGACGAATGTCATGGCCACGACGAGGCCCATCAGGATGACCGATTGTGCGGCAGAGGAGCCGTAATCCTGTCCGACAAAACCGGTGGAGTAGACCTTGTAGACAAGGATGGATGTGGCATCGGCCGGTCCGCCGCTGGTTGTCGCATGGATGATCGCGAATGTGTCGAAGAAGGCGTAGACGAGGTTTACGACGAGCAGGAAAAACGTGGTCGGCGACAAGAGTGGGAAGACAATTGACCAGAACCGCCGCGCGGGGCTGGCGCCATCAATTGCGGCGGCCTCAATGAGGGATTTGGGGATCGATTGCAGGCCAGCCAGGAAGAAGAGAAAGTTGTAGCTGATCTGCTTCCACGCGGCGGCGACGATCACCATCAAGAGCGCCTGATTGCCGTTCACATAGTGGTTCCAATCGACGCCGAAGGTACCTTCTAGCATGTAGGCCACGATGCCAAGGGATGGGTTCATCATGAAAAACCACAGCACACCGGCAAGGGCAGGGGCCACGGCATAGGGCCATATGAGGAACGTGCGATATCCGGTCTTGCCATGGATAACGCGGTTGGCGGCCACAGCGAGCGCCAAGGCCATCGACATCGACATGAACGTCACTGAGAGACCAAAGATCAGGGTGGTCCAGAAGCTGCGCAGATACCCGGGATCGTTAAAAAGGCGCGTGAAGTTTTCCAGCCACACGAAGGTGCGGTTGAAGCCGAACACGTCTTCGAGGAAAAACGAGGTTTCGAGCGCCTGATAGGCGGGCCAGATAAAGAAAATCAGCGTGATCGCAATCTGCGGCGCGACGAGCGCGTAGGGCAGCCACTTATGGCGGAAAACAACGCGTTTTTGCATTTGCTACTTTCAACGTGAGCACCGGCCGGAACAGTGTCCGGCCGGGCTCATGATCTTATGCAGATCGATCAGGAGTTGGTCGCTTCAAACCGGCGTAGCAATTCATTGCCACGCTCGACAGCGGCGTCCATGGCCTCTTGGGCGGACTTGTCACCAGCCCAGACGGCCTCCAGCTCTTCGTTGATGATGTCGCGGATCTGAACAAAATTGCCAAAGCGCAGACCGCGGGAGTTGGACGTCGGCTCATTGAGCGAAAGCTGCTTGATCGCCACGTCGGTGCCGGGGTTGTCGGAAAAGAAACCGTTGGCTTCCATCATATCGGCTGCCGCATTGGTGATCGGTACATAGCCTGTGGCCTGTGCCCATTCTGCCTGCTGCTCTGTGCCGGACAGGAAGTCGAGAAACTGCGCTGCGCACGCGTATTCGGCATCTTCATGACCCTGAAGCGCCCAAAGTGTTGCGCCACCAATGATCGAGTTCTGCGGCTCTGAACGGACGGATTTATCCAGCGGAAGAGGGACCTGCGTGAATTCGAAATCCTTGATATCGTTCTGGAAACCGCCGAAATACGCCGACGAGTTGATCCACATCGCCGCTTCGCCGTTCACGAATTGCGGGCGGCTGTCGCCACGGCGGCCGCCATAGACGAAGAGACCTTCTTCAACCATGTCCTGAACGCGGTCGAGATGGGCCACAACGGCTGGGTTGTTGATGGTCAGCTCTGTGCCGGTGCCGGCAAAGCCGTTCTCCATGGTGCCGATTTCCACGTCGTGCCATGCGGAGTAGTTTTCGATCATCGACCAGGACTGCCAGCCGAAGCCGAGCGGTGAGGCAACGCCAGCGGCTTTGAGCGCACGGGCGGCCTCAACGGTTTCTTCCCATGTCGTCGGGATTTCAACGCCGTTATCGGCAAAGAGGGTCTTGTTCACCCACATCACAGGCGTAGACGAGTTGAATGGCAGCGAGAGCATGTTGCCCTTGGTGTCCGAGTAATACGAAATCACGGCCGGGATGTAGGAGCTCTCGTCGAAATCCATGCCCTGATCTTCCATCAGCTGATGAACGGGATAGATCGCGCCCTCGGCTGACATCATGGTGGCGGTGCCGACCTCGAATACTTGCACAATGTTTGGCTGCTCACCGGCACGGAAGGCCGCAATGGCTGCGGTCATCGTCTCGGTATAGTTGCCCTGATAGACAGAATTCACGGTGCAGCTGTCCTGCAGGCCATTGAATGTGGTGGCAAAGGCATCGGTGCGTTCGCCCAATTGACCGCCCATTGCGTGCCAAAATTCAATCTCTGTTTTGTCTGCTGCATGGGCGGCAAAAGCCGTCAGGCCGATGGCAGCGGCGGACGCAAAAAGGTATGTTTTCATGGTGTAATTCCTCCCGTTTTTTCGAGGTAAATTCGGCCAAATGGGTCTTTGGGCCGATCCCACCTGGCCTCGATCAAGGTGGGTGTGGGATACCGATCCACGGTGACGCTAATCTAAAAACTATGTAACAAGCTTATGAAACTTCTTCCGACCTCGCAAGGCCGGATGGGATAGCTTGACCGTCATATTCCGAAACGGCTTTCTGTGAAAAAAATACTTCCTATCAATAATTTATCTGCAAATAGGCAGCACCAAGGGAGGATATTCCGGCAAAGCGTCACGCCACGTGTTGATCACGGGCTGCAGCTTGCTCTTGGGCCAGAACTTCGGCGCGCCAATGTCCCGCAGACACTGTGCATTCCAATAAAGCCCTTCGTCTTTGAGTGATTTTCCACCGCGCACCGCCTCTGCCACCGCGTCGATGTCGCGGCCCTCAGGATAAATGTATAGGGTGGTCGGGTTGTTCTCGGTCAGGCTCAGGATATTCTCAGTCTCCGGGACAGACCATGTCGTGCAGCC
Organism: uncultured Roseovarius sp.; assembly: GCA_937884705.1. GTDB lineage: Bacteria > Pseudomonadota > Alphaproteobacteria > Rhodobacterales > Rhodobacteraceae > Roseovarius. Next base: position 3,014 of record CAKZYL010000363.1, read on the forward strand.
ATTGCTGCGCCCGCCGGTGTAATTCACAAGATTGCCATAGGGCACGTAGCCTTCGTCATCCGCGTGCGGGCTGTCTTCATCCTTGTAACGGCATTGCCACTTGAGAAACATCGCGACGTGCCCGCCGATTTCACGCTCGCGGGCGTTTTCGGTCTCACCTTCGCCGTCAAAGAGCAGGAACGTGCGATAGAACGGCTTTTTCTTGCCGCCTTCGGTAAAGTAGCCCTTGAAGGATGTCCGGTGCTCTGCCGTCACATAGGCCCCGCCCATGGTCAACTTGGAGCCTTCGGCGTTGCTGAAATTTTTCGCGCATTGCCGCCCGTTTGAGAAATTGGCGGCCTTGAGATTGCGGCCATTGCCATAACCGGAATAGACGGCGCGAAATGATTTCTGAGCTTCGCAAATGACGTAGAAGCGATCATTGGGGGAGCCGTTTCGGGCAGCACTCGGTTTGGTCACATCCTTGGCGAGATAACAGGCGTTGGACACCACGCCCTCGCTTACCTTTTGCTGATAAAGCGCGCGGGCCCGTTCAAGCACCACCTGGGCAATCTGGCCCTCGCCGGTGCCGACATGCTTTTGCAACCAGTCCGGGATCGGATCGGTTTGTGCGGCTTGGCTTGGGCCCGTGTGGAACCCTCCGGCCGTAGCCATGATCAAGCAGGC
>CAKZYL010000364.1 GCA_937884705.1 uncultured Roseovarius sp.
ATGGTGATCAGGAACACCCAGAGCGGTCGCACATTCGCGGGACGCGTGGCGATGAAATAGGCAGTGGGAAAGCCGATCGCGAGGCTCAGAAGTGTGGCCAGACCGGCCTGCCAAATCGAGCGCCAGAAAATCGTGATATAGGTCCATTCCAGCGTGCAGCCTTCATCGCCGAAGAGGCCTCTGTCGCAGAAGAATTGATCATAAGCGGCAAAGGTGAAGTCCCAGATCACGCCGCCGCGGAATTCCTTGGTCAGGAAGGAATACACGAGCATTAGCATGACCGGCGACAGGACCAGAATGGTCAATGTAAGCCATGCAGGCATCAAAAGCAGTGTGCGTGCTTCCTTGTACGTCTCGCTGGCGGCGCCGCTGCCGCCGGATGCCGCGCCCCCTGCCATCAGTCAGCCAGAAGGCGCGCGGATCCAACCTCGACATCGACAAAAACGTCGGTGCCGGGTTCAAAGATCATCGCCTTTCCCGTGTCAGAATTCTGCGTGCGCAGGGTCAGATGCATATCGTTTTGCAGCGCGACGATAGATTGCACATCCGTGCCGACATAGACGTTCTCCACGACTTTGCCTTGCCAGTTCTCGTCATCGACTTTTTCGGAGCGCATCTTCATCCGTTCTGGGCGGATTGAGATATGGCCTCGGCTGCCAATACCGATCCCGTCAACAGCGTCACATGTCAGGGTGAGACCGTTCTTGAACTGGCACAGAACCCTGTCCTGGTTGCGGGAGGTGACCTCCACATCGATAAGGTTGGTTTCCCCGATGAAATCGGCGACGAAACGGTTTTTGGGGCGTTCATAGATGTCGACGGCATTGCCCAGCTGTTGCACCTCACCGGCTGACATGACCGCGATACGGTCTGACATGGTCAGTGCTTCTTCCTGGTCATGGGTGACAAAGATGAAGGTGATCCCGGTTTCGCGCTGCAGGTGCTTGAGCTCAAGCTGCATCGCCTTGCGCAGTTTCAGATCGAGCGCCGAGAGCGGTTCATCCAGAAGCAGCACCTTAGGTTGAGGTGCCAAGGCACGGGCGAGGGCAACGCGCTGTTGCTGGCCGCCGGAGAGCTGCGAGGGTTTGCGCGACGAAAACTGGGTCAACTGTACCAATTCCAGCATTTCATCTGCGCGCTGCATGGCATCGGGTACCGACTTGCCCAGCATTTCCACGCCGAAGGCCACGTTTTCCCGCACGGTCATGTGGGGAAAGAGCGCGTAGTTCTGAAAGACTGTGTTCACCGGGCGCTTGAAGGGCGGCTGGTTCTCGATCTCTTCGCCATAGAGATAAATCTCGCCCTCGGTCACCTCTTCGAAGCCTGCGATCATGCGTAAGAGCGTGGTCTTGCCACAGCCGGAGGGGCCAAGAAGAGTGAAAAACTCATTGTCGCGGATGGACAGGGAGATCTTTTTTAGGGCGACAAACTCACCATAGCGTTTGACGGCGTTCTGCACGTCAATGGCGTAAACTTCAGGTTCTGCCAAAGATCTTCCCCAGGTATTCTTGTCTCAGACCGTATGTGTAATGGTAGTTTGACGATAAGAAATGTCTTCCTCAGCGCACCTTAGGCAAAATCTAAGTCTGCTTTCAAAGTGCTTAGATCATGGGCGTTGGTATCGGCAGACGTCTAATTCCCAAGCAGGTCAAATCAGCGTGCGTCTATTGCAACGCGAGGACGACCCGGTCCAACATGGCAGAGCAGGCCTGAAGCTGCGCCAATTCGATAAACTCATCGGGTTTGTGGCCCTGGCCGCTCATGGAGCCTGGACCGCAGACAATGGCGGGTATGCCCATTTGCGTGAACACACCGGCCTCGGTTCCGAAAGCGACTTTGGTTGTGCCCTTGGTCCGGGCCAGCTCTTGCGCAAAGTTCACGGCGTCGCCTCCCTGGTCGACCTCGAGGCCCGGATATGTGTTGTAGCGTTCAATTTGAATGTCAGCCTGGGAAAACCGGTCTTGGTAAAGGGCGGAGATTTTTGCAGCGCTTTGCAGGATTCGCTCAAAGAGCTGATCTTCGCGGTCGAGGAATAAGTGCCTGTATTCAAACGTAATTTCTGCCGCGTCCGGGATGATGTTGAGCGCTTTTCCGCCATGCAATTTGCCGACATGCAAGGTTGAAAAAGGCACGTCATAGGCCGCATCCCGTGCGCCATTTTGCGCGTACCAGTCTTGCAGGGCGCGCAGCTCTGCGATGAAATCCGTCGCGATGTGGATGGCGTTCACGAAGTGGGGCGCGAGGGCGGAATGGCCGCTTTGGCCGGTGATCTTCGCGCGCAAGGCGGCCTTGCCCTTGTGACCGATGGCGATCTGCATTGATGTGGGTTCGCCCACGATGCAAAGCCGTGGATCGCCTAAAAGGGGTCTGAGCGCGTCTTTCATTTCCTGAATGCCAACGCATCCAATCTCTTCGTCATAGGAAAAGACCAGGGTCAATGGCTTGGTCAGATCTTGTTTGGAGGCCAACTGCGCGGCCTCCAGTATGCAGGATAGAAAACCCTTCATGTCAGTGGTCCCGCGCCCATAGAGCCGATCGCCCTCGCGGGTCAGTTGGAACGAGGGCCGACGCCAATTCTGCCCTGTCACAGGCACGACATCGCAATGGCCCGAGAGCACAATGCCACCCGGCGCTTGCGGGCCCAGCCGCGCGACCAGCCCCACTTTGCCGTCTGATGCGCTGGGGATCCGGTCGCATTGGGCGCCCAGGTCTTTGCAAAACGTTTCTATGTAGTCGATCATCGCCGCGTTGGGGTTTGCGTTGATCGTCTCAAAGGATACCAGACGGTCTAGTATGGTCAGCGTGTCTGTCACGGCTTCAGGGTCTCAAGTACGGACAGAACTTCGTTCGGATCCGTGGCCTGGTTCACGAAACACATTCGGAAGACGGTTTCGCCCTGCCAGCTTGTGGGCAAGCACAGAAGTGCGCCGGACCGGCGATGCGTTTCGGCCCATGCGGCCATGGCGTCTTCGCTCATATCTCTGGGCTTGAACAACAGCACGGTGAGCTGCGGGCCCAGAAGAAGCTCCAACCAAGGCATGTTGCAAATGCCGTCCGCAACCGCCTCTGCCACATGTCGGGTCTTGGTGATGGCGTCGGCGTAGGCCTGCGTTCCATGCGTGGCGAGTGAATACCACAGTGGCAAACCGCGGGCCCTGCGGCTGAGATGCAGCGCGTAGTCAGAGGGGTTCCAATGCGTTTTGTCCACCGTATCCAGATAGACGGCCTCTTGCCCGTGGGCAGCCTTGCCATCGCGCGCATCGCGATAGACCAAGGCGCAACTGTCATAGGGTGCAAAAAGCCATTTATGGGGGTCGACGATGAAGCTGTCTGCTTGCTCAATGCCTTCAAAGGCGTCTTTCATAACGGGTGAGGCCAGAGCCGCGCCGCCATAGGCCCCATCGACATGCAGCCAGATCTGACGCGCGCGGCAGAGCTCGGCCAAACCATCGATGTCATCGACGGCACCGCAATTTGTCGCCCCGCCATTGGCGACCATCGCGAAGACCGTGTCTCTGACGTGCTTTGATGCGTCTTGCGCGGACATCCGTCCCGTTGCGTCGCTAGGCACGGTGATCAGGTCGACATCCATCACGTCTGCGACCGCCTTGATGGAACTGTGTGCCTCGGAACTGCATAGAATGGCGAGTTTGCCCGATGCGCCGTGCACCCGCCTGAACCTGGCCCGTGCGGCATGGAGGGCCGACAGATTGCCCAATGTGCCCCCGGCGACAAACACGCCGCCTGCAGTGTCTGGCCAGCCTGCCAGATCCGCCAGCCAGCGCAAAACCTGATTTTCGGCATGTATGGCGCCGGCACCCCCATCCCAGTTGCCCGCGAAGATCCCGGAGGCGCCTAAAGCTGCGTCAAAGCTCAGGGCCGCTTTGGAGGGCGCGGAGGCGACAAAGGACAGCGATGTCGGGTGGCCGAATGGCCTGGTGGAGGGCAGGATCGTGTCGGAGAAGAGCGCAAACGCCTTGTTCGCCCCAAGCCCGGTTTTGGTGATGCTGCCCCCGAGGATCGGCTCCAGCGCGTCAAAGCTCTGAGCCCCGTGCGAGGGGTCGGGCCCAGACGCGATCCGATGCTGCGTCCACGCCAGGATGTCCTGGACGCTGTCGGTTCCGAATGGAAAATCGGCCTTGTTGTTTGTCATTCAAAAGCTGCCCA
>CAKZYL010000365.1 GCA_937884705.1 uncultured Roseovarius sp.
GGAAATTGGAGGTCGTCTTGGAACTCCCACCCGCCGGAGAGGGACAACCGAATGTTGTTGGAAATCCGCTGTACGCGCTGCGCTGAAAAGCTGGCAAAGTTGAAAAACGGATCGCCACCATACCAGGCGCGCCCGCCATTGATGTCAAAGCGCCAAAATCCCTTGCCCCCCGGCGCAATGATGTGGGCAAGCCCCACTTGCGCGCGCTGCGCGGAAAGATCTGAGCTGCTGAGGTTGGGGACGGCTTCGTTGAACGCCACATTGCGCGAATAGATCCGAGCAACGATGCGGCTTTCGGAGGTTTCATCTTCTTGAAAGCGATACGCGCCGGACGCGGTTACGGTCGCGGATACGCCGCTGACTGCACGGGCACTGGCGCTCAGCATACCGGGCGGCAAGGGCAATCCGTCGATGATGTTGAAGGGCGAGTTTGCGCCGTTGTTGATGTTGTTTGATGGGCTTACCAGCACGCGCAGTTGAGCACTGACAGGGTTTTGCCGTCGCACCTGTTGAAACGCTGAAATTGTAGCATCGCGAAATTCACTGCTGGGGGCGTGATGGATCGCGCGACGCAACCAGATTTGGGAGTGCGTCATGCGGGCTTTGGCAAAGCTCAGCTGCGCGGCCAGCATCGCGCTCTCATAGTGTTGTAAGTCTGTCGAGGCCACACGATAGGCCTTGGCCGCCACTTTGCGACCACCATCAAAATCCTGCATCTGACCCAGAGATTTGGCCTTTATATAGAGGGCGTGGCCGTCCTTTGCGTCTGCCTGAACAAGACCGTCGCTCAGCGCAAACGCAAGCTTTGGCTGACCAGAGCGTAAGGCTGTCAATGCAACCTCACGCGCTTCGTTCAGCCCGAGGTGAACCGATGTCGGCTCTTCCTCTGCGACAGCCTGGGAACAGAGCACGGGCCAAAGCACCAACAGCGCTTTGGCCCAATTTTGGAGCCGCATCAGGGTATGTTCTGCGTGCAAACTGGGTTGGTGCTGGCTGCTGTGCAGGCTTCGAGAATGAAGATACCGCTCTCTTGTTCGTTTTCAGCGCCCAGAACAAAATCTTGCGCCCCGTCAAATTCGGTCAGGTCTATGCCACCAGCGACCTGCGCGGCATCTATACCCCCGAAGATGCCAGCATAAGATCCAACATTGACAAAGGCGTTTGTGTTCGAATTGGCGTCCGCAATGTCATACTCAATTGCGCCTTCGAACGTACCATCTGCAGCAATAGGGGCGACGATCAAAACAAGCGACGGCAGATTTGAAAGCGCATTGCCGTTTGTATCGAGAAGGCGGCGGTTAAAGATGTTGCCTTCCACGGCATTGTCCGCAAAGTCCGCGCTCAGCAAGACATCACCGTCGGTGCCCAAAGCCTGACCCGGCTGAAGTACGGCAGGCGTGATATTCGTCGATATCAAGTCGTTGCCGTTGGGATCACCAATGTTTGTCAGCCCGACATAGGATCCTGCATAGGTCACGACGCCGGTATCTGCGGTCACGATTGGCGGATCATAGGCACCATCGCGGTCAAAAAAGGCACCTCGGAAGGTCCTGTTGCGCGGTGACGGGCTTGAGACCACTGCGGCATTCACGCTGCCGGTTTGGGCGACAAAGGCCGTGAAGTGCCGTTCCACAGCGCCGTCTTGATTTGTATAGGCTTGAAACCCGTTGCGATCCAAAGCCGCGTTGCGGGTATAGACCGTGCTAACAGGCGTATTGTCGAGGTTGGCCCCTGTGACCACCAGTGTTTGGTTGGCGGGATCAAACGTGACGCTCGAGACGCTGCCGGCGATCGCGGCCGGCACGGTCGGCGTCGTTGGAGGTGCGTCCCCGTCGCCACCATCGCCAGGCGGCGGTGAATTGAAAGGATTGCCGCCGCTGCTGCACCCCATAATAAAGGCGCAAAGCAGCAGGAGTACTGCTGTGTGTTTCATGCTCTTACTGCCCTCAACAGATTTTTATGTTTTTTTAAAAAATCAGCCCTCCAGACTGCGAAGTCAATGTTTTCCTTTGCAAAATGAGGCTGAAAAACGGCGGTGTTGCACGGATGCGTATACCTGATATTGAAGTACCGCACCTGGCATCCGCAAGATATAGTCGGGTGCGACTCACCCTTGTGGAAAGGATCCGTGAATGCCCCTGAGCCCCGAGCAGCAGGCAGAAATAGATGAGCTGCGCAATCAGCCGCAAAGCACGTTGCGCGTGGTGTCCCCCGGCATGGAGAAGCACCTTTATTCGGCGCATCAGGTGCTCGACCACGGGTTTGTGCGCGTGGTGGATTACATGGGCGACGACAACGCGATCTGTCAGGCGGCGCGGGTGAGCTACGGCAAGGGCACGAAATCTGTCCAAAACGATGAAGGGCTTATTCGCTATCTCATGCGGCACTGGCATTCCACGCCCTTTGAAATGTGCGAGATCAAGCTGCACGTCAAACTGCCCGTCTTTGTGGCGCGGCAATGGATCCGTCACCGGACGGCGAATGTGAATGAATACTCAGCCCGGTATTCGATCCTTGATCGGGAGTTCTACATTCCGGCGCCCGAGCATGTCGCGGCGCAATCGGTCATCAACAACCAGGGCAGAGGAGAGGCACTCACCGGGGATGAGGCCGCGCGGGTGCTGGATATTCTGAAATCTGACAGCGCCCGGTCCTATGATCACTATGAAGAAATGATCAATCAGGACGGCAAACAGGGCCTGGCGCGCGAACTGGCGCGGATGAACCTGCCCGCGAATATCTATACGCAGTGGTACTGGAAAGTGGATTTGCACAACCTGCTGCATTTCCTGCGCCTGCGGGCGGATGCCCATGCGCAGTATGAAATTCGCGTCTACGCCGAGGCGATGTGCAAGATCGTGGCCGATTGGGTGCCTTTTGCCTATGCCGCTTTTGAAGATTACCGACTTGGTGGGGCCTCTCTCTCGGCCACAGCGCTGGGCTGTGTGCGGCGCATGCTGGATGGCGAAGATGTGACCCAGGAAAGCTCTGGTATGAGCAAGGGGGAGTGGCGCGAGTTCATGGCGGCGCTCGGCAGATAGGGCTTAGATCGACAGCGGTGCCTTCGCTTTTGCTCTGAAGACAGGGACGGACGCCTCAGACTGGCATTTAAGCGCGCGGCGTCTTTAGAAATATCTTTGACGAAGAGCTCTCACACGATACCTTGGGTCCAGTGCATCGCTGTCCTACAAGGGGAACCCTATGCGTATTCTGTCCTCTCTCGCCACTCTGACCGCTTTGAGTGTCGCCGCTGTCCCAGCTGCCGCTGACTCCATGAAGTATTACCCATACCATGGCAAAAACTTCTGTCCTGCGGGTCTGCAGCCGATTTCCATGGGCGGGGTGATTTGCTGCGGGACGCCCAATACGCATGTCACCTACCGTCAAATGATGCGCCATCCGGGCCCTGTGCACCATACGCCGGCTTCTCATGACAAAGGCAAGGTATGCGTCGAGGGCGAAAAGGGCTGCTGACGCAGTCCTGAGATATCAGTGTACGTGTTTTGGTGAACCGACAGCGCCAAGACGATGGTGCGATTGTCGTGCGCAAATCAAGATTTTGATGATCGCACGCTAGTGGTGCGCAGTCGTGCGAACTGCCCCGAAATGGGCGCCAACTTTGAGTGTCGCGCGCCCAAAGGATGCAGGCGCGACCCCAAAAAAGTCTTTTCTATCACTTACAAAAATACTTGGCGTCAGATGTGACCTTGGGAAAGGTCACAACGCCTTCAGGTCACCCGCCATTTGTCGACCGTCTCGACCATCAATCATTTCAAACTCGACCTTTTGATTGTCGGCCAAACCTGTCAGGCCTGCGCGTTCTACAGCCGAGATGTGTACAAAAACGTCTTTGCCACCATCATCGGGTGCAATAAAGCCAAAGCCTTTGGTTGTGTTAAACCATTTTACGGTGCCGGTAGGCATGCCGCATCTCCTTCATTTAGTCGCTTCACCGGAAAATCCGGATTGTTCTGCGAAGCACCTCGTGTGGCAACGTGCGTAAAGTGGTGCACACAACCATAATCAGCCCATTCGCACTAAAGATGATTGGGCGCGCGGGCCAAAAGGCAAGAAAAACCAACGTGAGTATTTATCTCAAGAGAGTTATGGGGCATTTGAGAGATCAAAATTTAGGCGGAGTGGCTGATGGAGCTCTATGGATTGAAGACCTGTGATACGTGCCGAAAGGCCCGTAAATCCTTGCTGAATGCGACATTTCTGGATGTGAGGGACGACGGCGTTCCACGAGCTGTGCTTGAGGCGGCGCTCGGGGCATTCGGTGACGATCTTTTGAACACGCGATCCACGACCTGGCGTGGTCTTTCCGACGCGGAGAGGGCTCAGCCGCCTTTGACCCTGCTTGAAGCGCATCCCACTTTGATGAAGCGTCCGCTGATTGTGTCGGGCGAGAAAATGTACCTGGGTTGGAAAAAAGACGTTCAAGCTGAGCTGCTTGGTTAAAAGCCATCGCGTGCATACCTAGAGCATCAGTAACGGAGTAAGACTATGCGCAACGCTGCCCTGACCTTAGGCATCATTGGTGGGATCATGGCCATCGTGATCGGCTTTTTCAGCTACGGCTACACCGAGGTGATTGACACCTATGGCGAAATTGAAGGCTTGGCCGAACAGGTCGAACGCCGTGAGCTCATTCGGTTTGTGAGCTTCATGGCCCCGATCCTGGCCATTGCGGGAGGATCCATGGCACGGGCGCGCGCGCTCTGGGGCGGCATCCTCATGCTGCTCTCCGCAGGCATGATGCTTTATGCCTATGATTTCGGCGTTTTCACGATGTTCCCCATCGGATTTGTGGCTTTGGGCGGTGTTTTGGCCGTCGCCGCCGGAAAGCCCGATGAAGAAAAGGCGCACTTTTAAAGAGGGCGGGCTTTCGACCCGCCCTATGCTTTTGTTACGCGGCTGAGGCCTGAACCTGGGCGGCAATATCAGGTGCCAATGCATCGGCGGCCAGGGCCACCTTGACCGCATCAAACGTTTCAACCGACGTGTGCTTTTGACCCAACCGGCGCACGGTGACGGTGCCGTCTTCCATCTCTCGCATACCGCAGGCCAGGATCACGGGCACTTTGCCGACAGAATGCTCGCGCACCTTGTAGTTGATCTTTTCATTGCGCAGGTCCGTTTCCGCCCGCACGCCGACGCCGCGCAGGGCTTCGGCGACTTTTTCGACGTAGTCATTGGCCTCCGACACGATGGAGGCCACCACCACCTGACGCGGTGCCAGCCAAAACGGCAGTTTGCCCGCGTGTTCTTCGATCAAGATGCCGATGAAGCGTTCAAAGGAGCCGAGCGTGGCACGGTGCAGCATGACGGGTGTTTGCTTCGAGCCGTCAGGGGCTACGTATAAGGCACCCAGCCGCTCTGGCATGTTGGTGTCCACTTGCAAGGTGCCGCACTGCCAGTTGCGCCCGATGGCATCTGTCAGAGTGAACTCGAGCTTGGGGCCGTAGAACGCGCCTTCTCCGGGCAGAAGCTCGTACTCATAGCCCGCCGCGCGACAGGCGTCGCCCAGAGACTTTTCCAGAACGTCCCAGGTTTCATCGCTGCCGATACGCTTTTCGGGTCGCGTGGAGAGCTTGACCGTCCAGTCGTGGAAGCCCAGATCGGCATAGACGGTCGCGAGGAACGAGATGAACTTCTTGGTCTCGGATTGGATCTGATCCATGGCGCAGAAGATATGGCCATCGTCCTGCGTGAAACCGCGCACGCGCATGATGCCGTGAAGGGCGCCCGAAGGCTCATAGCGGTGGCAGGATCCAAACTCGCAAAAGCGCATGGGCAAATCGCGATAGGATTTGATGCCCTGGTTGAAGACCTGGACGTGGCCGGGGCAGTTCATGGGTTTAAGAGCGTTGATCGCTTTTTCGCGGGCGTGGTCTTCGTCGACCTCCACAAGGAACATGTTTTCCTGGTATTTGTCCCAGTGACCGCTCTCTTCCCAGAGTTTGCGCTCGACCACTTCGGGCGTGTTCACCTCCATGTAGCCATCGCGGGTCTGCATGCGGCGCATGTAATCGAGCAGGGTGGTGTAGACCTTCCAACCATTGGGATGCCAGAAGATCTGTCCGCGCGCCTCTTCCTGCATGTGAAAGAGATCCATTTCGCGGCCCAGCTTGCGGTGATCGCGCTTGGCAGCCTCTTCCAGCATGGTGAGATGCGCCTTGAGCTTTTCCTTGCCGGTGAAAGCCACGCCATAGATCCGCTGCAGCATCGCGCGGGAGCTGTCGCCACGCCAATAGGCACCGGCGATCGACATCAACTTGAAGGCATCCGCTGGGACCTGTCCGGTGTGTTGCAAATGCGGTCCGCGGCAAAGATCTTGCCAATCGCCGTGCCAATACATGCGCAGCGGCTCATCGCCTGGAATGGCGTCGATGAGTTCGACCTTGTAGGGTTCGCCCGCGTCCTCATAGTGCTTTACGGCGCGGGCACGCTCCCACACTTCGGTGCGAACAGGCTCTCGCAGGTTGATGATTTCTTTCATCTTTTTCTCGATGAGGCCGAGATCTTCGGGGGTGAACGGCTCGGCGCGGTCAAAATCGTAGTACCAGCCGTTTTCGATCACCGGGCCGATGGTGACCTGCGTGTCAGGCCAGATCTCCTGCACCGCGCG
>CAKZYL010000366.1 GCA_937884705.1 uncultured Roseovarius sp.
GCCGAACACTGCACATCTCGACCCGTTTCCGGGATCACCTCATCCGGAACCTCATATTGCGCCGCACAATTTGGGCAAGTTAGCTTCATTTTGCCACCTGTCGTGTGATGCCTGATTGACGCCCAGGCTTTAAAAAACCTCAATGTAACAAGGTGTAGCGCTCGCAAACCCAAAGGGCAAAGCAAATTGGGGTCTCGTTCAAACTATGATTTGAAGTGTGGCGTTGCACCTTCTTCACCCATCAGGCATGAACACGGTTGGGGGATGTAAAGGGCTGTGCCGTGATCGAGCTTGAAAACGTGGCCTATAACTACGGCGGAGGCGAGCTTCTGAGCGATGTGTCGTTGAAGCTGCAGCCGGGGTCCTTTCATTTTCTGACCGGTCCTTCCGGCGCCGGTAAGACCACGCTTCTTAAGCTGTGCTATGGCGCGCTTTTCCCGACATCCGGTCAGATCCGCTTGTTTGAGAAAGACGTCGTGGAGATGGATCGCGATGACATCGCAGATCTGCGCCGTCGCGTAGGCGTTGTGCATCAGGACTGCCAATTTCTGGATCACCTGCCGGTGTCAGACAACATCGCGCTGCCCCTGATGGTGGCGGGCTATGACCTTCTGGCGGAATCCGCCAATCTCAAGGAACTAACCGGCTGGGTGGGGCTGCATCATCGCGCCAAGGCAATGCCGCCGGAGCTGTCAGGCGGCGAAAGGCAGCGCGCGGCGCTTGCGCGGGCTGTCATCATGTCGCCCGATGTCGTTCTGGCAGATGAGCCGACGGGCAACGTGGATTGGGAGATGTCGCAACGTCTCTTACGCTTGCTTCTGGAGCTCAATCGCATGGGCAAGACGATCTTGATTGCGACCCATGATTTGGCCCTCATCCGGTCTGCGAAAACGCAAGTCCAAGCGCGTGTGCTGCGCATTTCAAACCGGCGCGTCCAATTGGCGGGGGCCGATCTCTGATGGCCTGGTTGTCTGGTATCATTGACGTGGCGCTTGGTGACACGCAGGCGGATCGTGTGGTGCCGCCCACGGGTTTTACCGCGACGCTGACATGGTTTTCCTCGGCCGCGATGGCGTTTCTCACGGTTTTTGCACTGGCGTTGTCCGTGGCCAGCGGTCGGTTGGCTGATCGCTGGGGCTCAGAGCTTGCATTGAGTTCAACGATCCGTATCTCCGCGCCGACAGGTCAGATGGCCGAGCAGACCGAAGCGGTTCTCAACATACTGAACACAACGCGCGGTGTGGCCTCGGCCAGAGCGATGACCGACGAAGAGCAGCAGGCGTTGCTGGAGCCGTGGTTCGGGCCCGATTTGCCGGTCGACACGCTGCCTATCCCGCGGTTGATCGACATTGTGGAGACACCTGAAGGCTTTGATGCAGCCGGTCTGCGCCTGCGTTTGGCGGCCGAGGCGCCGGGCGCTGTTCTGGACGATCACACGCGGTGGCGGCAACCATTGGTGCTTGCGGCAGACCGCCTGCGGGGTTTGGGATTGGTATCCATCCTTTTGATCGCAGCCGCCACTGCGGCCATGATCACGTTGGCGGCAAACGCGGCCCTCGCTGCGAATGCGCAGGTGATCAGCGTGCTGCGTCTTGTCGGGGCGCGAGATGACTATATCGCCGGCGCGTTCGAAAGGCGCTTCACCCTCCGTGCCGTGCTTGGCGCCGCCTTGGGAACCACACTCGGGATGATCGCGGTCCTGTTTTTGCCCTCGGCTCAGCCTTCGGGCGGCTTTCTGACCGGTCTTGGCTTTCAGGGGTGGCATTGGGTGTTGCCCGTCTTCGTCCCGATCATTACGGGTCTTGTCGCGTTCCTCGCAACCCGTTTGGCCGCGCGCCGCACGCTGAGGGATATGGCATGAGGGACGCGGTGCAATGGGGCCGCTCATTGATTTTCACCATCAATATTTATGCCGCCATGCCCGTCTTTGGCATTGTGTTTCTACCCTGGGCGCTTGTCAGCCGTCAGGGGGCGATCGCGGCGTGCAAAAGTTGGTCTTACTACACGCTTTGGTGCGCGAAGTGGATGGTGGGCATTCGCTATGAGGTCCGGGGCACGGCGCCTACGGATGAGGTCATGATCGCCTCAAAGCATCAGTCGTTTCTCGATATCATTCTGATTTTCATCAGCATCCCGGCGGGCAAGTTCATTATGAAACGCGAGCTCATGTTCGCCCCTGTGATTGGGCAGTATGCGCTCAAGCTTGGATGCGTACCTGTCGACCGTGGCAAAAGATCCTTTGCCATCAAGAAGATGGTCGAGGATGTCGAAAAGGGGGCACAACAGCCCGGGCAGCTGATCATTTATCCGCAAGGCACACGCATTCCGCCTGGCGTCAAATCGGGATACAAAGTGGGCACAGGGGTTCTCTATGAAGAACTGGGCCAGGATTGTGTGCCTGTGGCCACCAATGTCGGTCTCTTTTGGGGGCGTAGCGGCATCATGAAGCGCCCAGGACTCGCCGTTGTAGAATTCCTGCCGAGGATTGACGCGGGTCAGGATCGTGACGCGTTCATGGCACGGCTTGAGCAGGAGGTGGAGAACGCCTCTGACACCTTGATGCAAGAAGCGGGGATGACATTTGATGGACTGGATCGACACGATTGACGACCTCGAGGCGCATTACGGTGCGCCTCCCACCGCGGCAATCAACAAGGTCGCCACACGCCTGACGCCGCTTTATCGCAAGTGGATCATGACCTCTCGCTTTTGCGTGCTGACGACGGTGGGCGAGGCCGGCACAGATGGCAGCCCACGCGGCGATGATGGCCCCGTGGTGATGGAGCTTGATGAGCGTACTTTGGCGATGCCCGATTGGCGCGGGAACAACCGGCTCGACAGTCTGCGCAATGTGGTAAGCGATGGGCGGGTTTCTCTGATGTTCATGGTGCCCGGGTCGAATACCGTCGTGCGTCTCAACGGTGAGGCCCGGCTGACAGCAGATCCAGACCTGCGCGCCAAGTTTGACAAAAGCGGTCGACAGCCCGCCACCGTAATCGTGATCCGTATTGGCGAGATCTACACCCAATGCGCCCGTGCTCCTATGCGCGCGGGGCTGTGGAAACGGGACGATTCAGAAGGCTTGCCCACCGTCGGCGAAATTCTGGCGGAGCAAACGGACGGGTCTGAAGGCGGGGCGGGGTACGACGCCGCATGGGTGCCAAGGGCCGCCAAAACGATGTGGTAGAAAGCATAGGATTTTTCGCGACGGAAACGACCAGCCCACGCGTATGAGCAATAGGGTTTGGGTTCCCCGACACCGCAAACCTCGGGCAACCGCGCGTCCTGTTCCTTTTTAGTCTTGCGCGACGCTCAAGCCGGTGAGGATCCCCAACCTCACCGGCTTTCTTTTAGCTGTGAATGGGGCCGTCTCCGCAAGCCAGAGCCGCCTCGCGAACAGCTTCAGAGAAGGTTGGATGCGCGTGGCACGTCAGCGCCATATCCTCAGCGGATGCGCCAAACTCCATGGCAACGCAGATCTCATGGATGAGGTCACCGGCCATGGGGCCGATAATGTGGGCGCCGAGGATCCGATCCGTCTCGGCATCGGCAAGGATTTTCACGAACCCGTCGCCCGCGAACACGGCCTTGGCACGCCCATTGCCCATAAAGGAAAACTTGCCCGCCTTGTAGGCATGACCGGCGGCCTTGAGCTCTTCTTCGGTCTTGCCAACACTGGCCACCTCCGGATGGGTATAGATCACGCCGGGGATGACGCCGTAATTCACATGGCCATGGTGCCCCGCAATCACTTCGGCCGCGGCCATGCCTTCATCTTCGGCCTTGTGGGCCAGCATCGGGCCTTCGATCGCATCGCCAATCGCGTAGATGCCCGCAACATTGGTGCGCCATTGATCGTCGGTTTTGATCTGGCCGCGATCTGTCATGGCCACGCCGAGCGCGTCGAGGCCCAGCCCGTCCGTGTACGGTTTGCGCCCTGTGGCGACGAGCACGATGTCGGCGTCGATCTGGTTGTCGCTGTCGTCCTTGCGCAGTTTGTAGTTCACTTTGGCCTTCGTCTTGGAGGCCTCAACCGATTGGACCGCGGCGCCCATGATGAACGTCAGGCCTTGTTTTTTCAAAGTTCTTTGGAAGACCTTTTGAACCTCGGCATCCATACCGGGGGTGATGGCGTCCAAGAATTCCACGACGGTGACCTCGCTGCCAAGGCGGGCATAGACCGAGCCCATTTCGAGGCCGATAACGCCTGCTCCGATGACCACCATCTTCTTGGGGATCTTGCTCAGCTCAAGCGCGCCAGTGGAGGTGACGACGATCTTTTCATCCACCTCTACGCCCGGCAGGCTGGTGGCCTCTGACCCGGAGGCGACGATGATGCTCTTGGCCTCATGGATCTCATCGCCGACTTTGACCTTGCCCGGCTCGGGGATCGATCCCCAGCCTTTGAGCCAATCGATCTTGTTCTTTTTGAAAAGAAATTCGATGCCCTTGGTGTTCTGCCCGATGGTGTCGGTCTTGTAGGTCAGCATCTGTTTCCAGTCGACGCTTGGGGCTTTGCCTTTCAGACCCATGGTGGCAAAGTTGTGCTCTGCCTCGTGCAGCATGTGGGTCGCGTGCAAGAGCGCTTTGGACGGGATGCAGCCCACATTCAGGCAGGTGCCGCCGAGGGTCTCGCGGCCTTCAACACAGGCGGTTTTGAGGCCCAGTTGGGCGCAGCGGATGGCGGCGACATAGCCGCCGGGGCCGGAGCCGATTACGATGACGTCATAGGTGGCCATGGGTTTGGGTTCCTTTGATTTTGAGCGTCGGTATTGCGTGGGTGCGGATAGGGGCTCTGCCCTCCGCGTCGACGCCTTTGGCTGCGACGCCTTCCACGGAGTATTTGCGGACGGATGAAGCGATGGCTTTGGTCATAAGAGCGCCGCGATGAGCATGAGTGTGGTGGCGCCGAAGCCCACCATCCAGATCATAGACCGCCAGGGGCGCCAGCCGAAATAGTAGGCGGGCACATAAATCACGCGCGCGATTACGTAGGCGTAGGCGCAGGTGGCGGTGATCTGGTTTGAAGCGTCGCCGAGCGTGACCACGAGGCAGGCGATGGTGAAGAGGATGAGCCCTTCGAAATGGTTGTTCAACGCGCGGATGAGACGGCCGGTTTTGTCGGAGACCTGCTCTTCCAGAGAGCCGCCCATGCGCGAGCGGTCGCGCGGGGAGGTGGTTTTGGCCGGGCCCAGTTCTCTATTGGCGGGCACCGACATCAGGACGAATTGCACGACCTG
>CAKZYL010000367.1 GCA_937884705.1 uncultured Roseovarius sp.
CGGCACCTCGAGCCCCATGTCGCTCAGCCCCTTGTAGACGGGATCGAGCTTTTCCCGGATCACTGGCACCCACGCCTCTGGCATGCTTTTGGATTGCCCGGCATAGACCTGTTTGCGGATATCTGAGGCATCTTCCAGCGGATCAAGCCCCAGATCGCCGAGCAGCAAGTTTATGAACGCCAGCGCGGTCTCATCGCTTTCCAAGACCTCTTCATAAAACCCGATCCGCGCCTCTGGAAACGTCTTTTGCAGACGCTGCATCGTCGTGGGATAATCGGCAAAGGCCTTGATGAGCGGTTCATCCAGAAAGCGAAGGAACCGGTCGAGATCGGTCAAGATCGGCTCGTCCGATTTTATGAACGACACCCGGTGTTTGGCCCCGGACCAGGCCCGCGCAACAGGATCGCGCATCATAAAGAGCGCGGTCGCGTTGGGCAGGACGGCCTTCATGCGCTCAAACGCGTCTTGCGGAAGAGTGGCGTATTCCGGCGTGAAATCCGCCGCTGCGGGTGCCGCGCTAGAATACTTCGCGATGTATTCGGCGTAGCTCTCATCGGAATCGATCAACAGACGGTCCAGCAGCCAGATCAGGCGATTGCGCGCAACTTCTCTCATGCCGGGAAGCTCAGAGGTGAGCCTCTTGAAACGGTCGTGAAACCGCTTGTCCCCGTTGACCCGAACCGACGGGATCTCTGAGTATCGATCAAAATAGTGGAATTCTTTGAACGCGCCGACCCAGACGGGTGTCTTCGTCCGCATCATTTCCGCCAGCCAGGATGTGGCGGATTTCTGCGCGCCGACGCAAAGCAGGAAGGGTTTGTCGTAAGTTTTCACCATCGATTTTTGAACCCGGCCATCATCACGCGCTGTGCCCGTCTCGGAAGGCCTGCTGCGCGTGCAAGAACCAGGCATCCGTGGGGCCGCCCATTTCGCGGGACATCATCAAAAGCATCGGCAGATAGCGCTCTGCCGCCATAGCTGCAAACTCCTTGGGGATGGGTGCGCTATCCCCGGCGAAGACCTTTCTTTCGAGAGCTTCCGGATTGGGCGGCGTTGTATCCTTTACGCCGATATGTTCCAGGACTTGCGCCACCACGTGGTCTGGCCGCGTTTCAATGTCATCAAAGAAGATTGGCAGAACCGCGGCCCTGCCAAACCACTTGCGCCAGATCGACAACGTGCGGCGATAGTCTGTGCGCAACTGAGGAGGCAAACGGCCCAGATATTTGGCATAGCGATCCCGGCTATAAGGCACTGTATCTTCATCTTGCCGCATGTGCATTTTATAGGCCGACCAGAGCCGCGAGATTGGATCGCGCATGGCAAAAATGATCCGCAGGTCCGGGAAAGCGCGGGCGATCTTAGCGACGATATGTTCCTCAAGCACGGCGTATTCAGTGGTCATCTCACCGGCCTTCTGGCCCGCGTGGGGCTCAAACAGCGCTTTATAAGCCTCAAGATCGGACGTATCGACAGCTGCGAATTGGCGAAACCAGTCCAGCTGTTTTTCCGGCGCGCCGCGCGCCTGAGCCTGCGCCAGCACCTTTTCACGCCGCCATTGATCCCGAGGTTTGTCATCGAAGAAATGCAATTCCTTCTCGGGCGGCAGCCACAGTTCCGGGTGGGGTTTAAGATTGCGGTAAAGCCAGGTTGTCCCCGCTTTTTCCGCGCCTATAAGCATGAAATCAGGCGCGGACGTCATGACTGCAGGGCCTCGATGAGCTGCGCGGCCAGATCCAGATGCATCTCTTGTGAGGGGTAATAGGCCTGGGTTTCGGCAACCCTGTTGTGCATGGGTATGGTTGTGTTTTCGCCCGTGTAGCGGTTCATCATGTGATTGGGCAGCCCGCGACGACTGCTGAGGGCGACATAGCGGTCGTTGGGACCAAGAGCGGCACGCACCTCTTCCACCATCGTCGCGTTCACCATTTGCGGGAAGCCTTTGAAAATCCCTCGGACGGAGGCGTAATCCGCCTCGTAGTCCGGTGAGCGCCCCGAAATCCAAACCAGAACCTTGGGCGCCTTGATGCTGGCCAGAAGCGCCTTCATATCCGCCACATAAGTGTCGCGGGTTTCCTGCACGATGGCCTTGACCTCTGCCTCACTGCGGGTGTCGATGAGGTGATTAAAAGCATCATCGGGGGCCACACGCTTTCCGCTTTCGCGCCACTGCAACCGGCTGAGGCCACGCGGGTCGTGCAAGACGCTGTTATCGGCAGAGCGTCCGGACATGACCTGAATGAGGCACACTTTGCTACGGTTGGCGATATCGAGGATTGCTGGATGGCTGAGGTAAAATCTGGGTCCGGCCCCGCCGGTGGCGAGGTTGGCAACGGCCAGACCTTTTTCTTCAGCCACAATCTGGGCGTAAGGCCTGTAAGCGAACCGACCATAGGTTTGCGCGGCCCCGAGGGAGGCGACAAATGCACCTGTTTCCAAGGCGGCCCTTGAGGGTCGAGGACCACGCAGCCCCTCTGCGAAGAGGTCGTGACCCCAATGCTCATAATCGAATGCTGCGTAATCGCGCGTCTGATAGCCCAGTTTGGCACCCAACGTATTCGACGGGCGCGCGAAGACCTTGGTTTGCATGTGACCGGATTTTTCAGGCACCGAACGCACGGGTTCCTCGGCTTTGTTCGACCGCGTCTTGAAATTCGGGTAGCCGAGATGAACGGCCGCCTTGCGTACCGCACCAGAAAGCGAGGCCCAATGGATGTTCTGGCTCAATTCCAAGAGCTGAAAGGCGCGGCTCGGGTTTCCTTCCAAATCCGGCTCGATCCCGATGTGATCAGACCAGAATTGCGGGACATCCCTGGGCAAAGCACCCGCTTTGACACTTAAAAACGCTTCAAGCTGCGGCAACACGCTTTGCGGCGTGAGGCATAGGCGCATGAGATCAATTCGCAAAAGGCGGGCTTCTGGCGCTTTGTCTTCAATCTCTTGGATCGCGTTCACATAGCGCTCTTCGGCGGTATCGACGCGCCGAAACCGCCGGATCCGCAGGTCGCTGACGAGTGCCGTGATCGGATCTCTGGTGACATGTACCCATGCCCCATCTGCTTTTGCGTCCGCATCTTCTGCGGGCAAAATGATGCGATCCGGCAGGGCGGAGGCCAGCCATTGCGCCACCTGATCAGGCAGAGCTCCCGGCGCGCCGCCGACAAAAATCGGCCCGACATTGGGGATGTCTGCGGGCGCGGTCATACACGTCCGCCCAAGCTTTGGCTGCCTAAGGTCGCCTTCGGCGTCCTGAGGCTCGAACGAAATTCGCAGATCGCACGGGTCAGCATGCGGGCATGTAGACCACTTTGCTGAGGCCAAACGCGGCCGCCTGCAAGGGCAGGTGCAAAATCATTTT
>CAKZYL010000368.1 GCA_937884705.1 uncultured Roseovarius sp.
AAAGGAAGACGCTCCTCTAAAGGAAGACGCTCCTATCGCAGATGACGAACTGCGGCAAATGCGAATACTCGCAGCAGATGATAACCGCACAAACCGTCTCGTTTTCTCGAAGATGATAAAGAAACTGGATATCGAGCTGAAATTTGCGACCAATGGTATCGAGGCAGTCGAGTTCTTTGAAGACTTTCAGCCAGACATAGTCTTCATGGACATTTCAATGCCGGAAATGGACGGGAAAGAGGCAACAACCCTCATCAAGAAAAGCCAGGCAAAGACAGGCCTAAACGTGCCCGTTGTGGCGATGACAGCACACGCCATGGAAACGCACAAAGAAGAGATTATGGCGGCAGGCCTAGATGCGTTTTTGACCAAGCCGTTGAAAAAGGATTTGATCCTCGAACATATCAGCAATGCCCGACCCGCCTCAGCACGGGAGCCCTAAGATTTCCAATCGGCCGTGGCCTAAGGCAAGGTGCTGCGCAGTCTTTCAAAGACTGCGGACCGAAGTCTTTGAAAGAGTTCAGTGACTTGCAATACTCATGTCCGGACCAGCCCTTCGTAAGACTTCGCAATATCGCGGGTCATTGATCCGACTTCGAATGTGTAGTCCCCGATTTGGCCCACTGGGGTGACTTCAGCAGCAGTCCCGGTGAGCCAGCACTGTTGGAAGCCCTCCAGCTCACCTGGTTCGATATGGCGTTCATGCACTTTGATCTGCCGTTCTTCCAACATGCCGATCACGGTTTGACGCGTAAGCCCGTTCAAAAAGCAGTCAGGCTTAGGCGTGTGCACCTCACCATCTTTGACGAAGAAGATGTTGGCACCCGTCGCCTCCGCGACATAGCCGCGGTAGTCAAACATCATCGCATCAGAGCATCCCTTGGCTTCGGCCTCATGCTTGCTCAGCGTGCAAATCATATAAAGGCCCGCGGCCTTGGCTTTGCACGGAATGGTCTCCGGGCTGGGGCGCTTCCACTTTGCAATGTCAAGTTTAGCACCCTTCATTTTGGCATCACCATAGTAGGCGCCCCACTCCCACGCAGCGATCGCCATGCGGACCGGATTGCGTGCACTTGCGACTCCCATATCCTCTCCTGCGCCCCGCCATGCGATGGCGCGCACATAGGCATCCGTCAGCCCATTTGCCTTGAGAACCTGCTCCTTTGCGGCTTCAATCTCATCCACCGTGTAGGGGAGTTCGAAATCCAACTCACCGGCTGAAAAGTGCAACCGCTCAGAGTGCTCACGGCTCTTGAAGATCTTGCCGTTGTAAGCGCGCTCCCCTTCAAAGACGGAGCTGGCGTAATGCATGCCATGCGTCAAAATATGGACATTGGCCTGACGCCAGTCTTTCATCTGACCATCCATCCAGATGATGCCATCGCGATCATCGTAACCCGCCATTGTCTCTCTCCTCTTGCGGATGCGCTTTTCGAAAGTTGCGCAGATTACGTCCGAAACGGACATAATATTTCGTCAAATCTGCGATTCGCTATCAGTTTGACCTTGGAATGTCAACAAAGCTGACATATTATTGGACCCAAGGCAGGGATGAGTGATGGGAATGTCGTGATGGAAGAGGCCCAGACCGGGGACAGCTTGCATTACCTGAGCGACGAGCAAGTGCAGCAGGGCATCGAGGCCATGTTCTTTGCCTATCGCGGCTTCACCCATGATCCCGACCGCATCTTGGCGACCATGGCGTATGGCAGAGCGCACCACCGCGCAATCCACTTCATCGCGCGCAGCCCAAGCACCACGGTAAACAATCTTCTTGGTATTCTGGGCGTCACGAAGCAGTCGTTGAACCGCGTCTTGCGGACCCTTGTTCAAGACGGCCTAGTTGAAAGCCGGGTGGGCGAAAATGACAAGCGCGAGCGACATTTGCGGCTCACAGATGCTGGCGCGCGGCTGGAACGTCAATTGAGCGATGCACAGCGCGCCCGAGTGCGCGACGCCTATCGAAACGCGGGACCAGACGCAGTCAGTGGCTTCCGCACCGTTTTAGAAGCTATGATGGAACCCGACTTGCGTCGCAAGTATCACGCCATCGGAGAGCAAGACCCATGATCGACCCTGATCCGCACCTTCTGATCGTTGACGACGACGAACGCATCCGAGAGCTTCTGAAGAAATTTCTGGTGCGGCACGGATTTCTGGTATCCGTCGCACGCGACGCGAGCCATGCGCGCAAGATCCTGTCTGGATTGGAGTTCGACCTCATTGTCTTGGACGTGATGATGCCGGGCGAAGATGGGGTCGATCTTACCGCCTCCTTGCGCGAAGACATCACCACGCCAATCCTGTTGCTTACAGCCAAGAGCGAAACCGAGGACCGGATCAAAGGGCTTGAAGCCGGGGCGGACGACTATCTGGCGAAACCGTTTGAACCCAAAGAGCTTTTGCTGCGCATCAATGCCATACTGAGGCGCATGCCAGTCACCGAGATGGAGGCCGTGGCCCCCAAGGTGCTGCAATTGGGCCAAGTTCGCTTTGACATCGAACGCTCCGAGCTGATGAATTCAGACGCGCCGGTGCGTCTGACGGCCACCGAGGTTCAGCTTATGCGCATTTTTGCGGAACATCTTCGAGAACCTGTTAGCAGGGCCAAGCTGGTCGAAGAGTTGGGCCGCGACAAGGGCCAGGCCCAGGAACGCGCCGTCGACGTGCAGATCACAAGACTGCGCCGCAAGATCGAGGCGGACCCAAAGCAGCCTCGCTATCTACAGACCGTGCGCGGTGAAGGCTACATGCTGGCGCCTGATTGATCGGTTGACGCGCAAATCTAATGGCCAGGGTGATATCTCATGTCATGTTGGATGTGGACGGCGTCTTGATTGCCGGCCACGGCACAAAAGATGAGCGCTGGATCCATCGCTTGAAGGAGGATCTGGGCATCGAGCCCGAAGATCTTGTTCGGGCGTTCTTTGCAAAGGGCTGGAAAAAAGTTGTGACGGGCGAGGACGCGTTGGAGCCCGCTCTTGCCAAAAGTCTGGATGAGCTTGGCTCAACAGTCGAGGTTGGCACATTGATCGACTATTGGTTTGAAAAGGATGCACGCCTTGTGACGTCGGTCGTGCAGGACACTCAGCGCCTGCGGGAGGCTGGTTTCAAAGTCATTTTAACCACCAATCAAGAACATCGACGCGCGGCCTACCTGATGACCGAGTTGAAGTTGAGCACAGTCGTGGATGGGATCGTCTATTCAGCGCAAGCCGGAGCTCAGAAACCGGATCGCGCCTTTTTTGAGTATGCGATGCGCCAAACAGGTGAGGCCCCGCAGGCACATCTTCTGGTGGATGATCACGCTGCCAATGTCGATGGCGCGCGCCAGATCGGGTGGCATGGGCAGGTTTGGGCCCGTGATATGGATCTCTTTGCGACGGTGACCAACTTCCAAGGTTAGACCCTCAAGGTTGCCGTACTTCATTGGTTGTCCTTACCTTTGCATCGCGCCATATTTTTGTATCGGATGACCTATTCAAACCTATGCTTCGAGGTATATCGAGGCTCCGGCTTCACCAAACGGCTTTTGACGACCTGCGCCGAGGCGGACTTTAACTCCCTGCGTTTCAACCAGCCTTTCCGATGCGTGTGAAAAAATGCCTCTCAAAGTCGGCCATCATCGTTGCGGATACGGGACCACTGCAAGATGCTGAAAAAGGCGGCGCTGTGCTTGATCCAGGATATGGCGGACGCATCGGCGGCGTGTTTAACCCGGCCCTTACCCGCAAACGCCACTACTGAGCGATTCCTGGCGCATTCGGGCATGGTTTTTCACGTCGAAAGCTGACAGCTTGAGCGTCAAATCTAGACATTTGGACCAGGAGATGCTTTGGCATCGCCAGCTACATGAAAGTGAGGCGAACCATGCTTGATGTTACGACCAATCTGAAATCCCTTCTCAAAGATCCCAGCCTCTTGGTAGATCAAGCCTATGTCGATGGGGCGCTACTCGACGGTGACAATGGCACGTTCGAGGTTCTGAACCCAGCGCGCGGTGACGTGATTGCCAATATCGCGGATATGAGCCGGGCACAGGTCGCAAAGTCGATTTCGGCGGCCGAGGCCGCACAAAAGGACTGGGCCGCGTGGACAGGCAAGGAACGCGCCACTGTTCTGCGCAAATGGTACGAACTCATGTTGGAAAACGCCGACGATCTGGCAACGATCCTGACAGCGGAGCAAGGCAAGCCTCTGGCAGAAGCCAAGGCTGAAATCGTCTACGGCGCGTCGTTCATCGAGTTCTTTGCCGAGGAGGCCAAGCGCATCTACGGCGAGACAATCCCCGGTCATCAGCGCGACAAGAGGATCACAGTGATCAAGCAACCCATCGGCGTTGTGGCATCGGTCACGCCCTGGAATTTTCCCAATGCGATGATCACGCGCAAAGCGGCTCCTGCTCTTGCAGCGGGATGCACATTTGTAGGCAAACCGGCCGACGAAACCCCGCTCTCGGCCACGGTCCTGGGTGTGCTGGCGGAACGTGCGGGCATTCCGAAGGGCGTTTTGAACATCGTGACGTCCTCTTCGGCCGCCGAAGTGGGCAAGGAGTTCTGCGAAAACCCGGCTGTGCGCAAAATCACCTTCACCGGCTCGACGGAGGTGGGGCGGATCCTCTTGCGGCAAGCGGCAGATCAGGTGCTCAAATGCTCCATGGAACTGGGCGGGAATGCGCCCTTTATCGTGTTTGATGACGCCGATGTTGATGCGGCTGTCGAAGGCGCGATCATGTGTAAGTTCCGCAACAACGGCCAGACCTGCGTCTGCGCCAACCGGATTTACGTGCAGGCAGGCGTCTATGATGAGTTTGCCCAGAAACTTCAGGTCGCCGTCTCAAAGCTGAAGATTGGCGACGGCTTGGAAGAGGGCACAACACTTGGGCCACTCATCAACGCCGCCGCAATCGACAAGGTGCAAGAGCACGTGGCGGATGCAACGGCAAAAGGGGCCAATGTCATGATGGGCGCAACCGGGCCGATCGACGGCGCGGGATACTTCCTGCCGCCGACAATCCTAACCGACGTCACGCAAGAAATGATCGTCAGCCAGCAAGAAACGTTTGGACCATTGGCACCCCTCTTCAAGTTCGAGGATGAGGATGCCGTAATCGAGATGGCCAATGACACGATCTTCGGTCTGGCCTGCTACTTCTATGCCAACGATCTGAGCCGCGTGTACAAGGTCGCAGAGGCGCTTGAGTATGGAATTGTCGGTGTGAATACCGGGATCATCTCGACCGAAGTCGCGCCATTCGGCGGCGTGAAGCAGTCGGGTCTGGGCCGCGAAGGCAGCCACCACGGGATCGAAGAGTTCCTTGAAATGAAGTATATCTGCATGTCGGTGTAGCTGGCAGATGTCCTAAGATAGGGGTGATGCGAAACATCACCCTCCTTTTACTCATCAGATTTGATTGGTAGTTTCCGGCCGCTCAAGACTGCAGGTTCGGGGTAAGTGAATGGCAAGATCAACAGGCACGCTCGAAATCTCTATCGCGGAGAATACGAAAGACATCGAGGCGGTGCGACAGCTGTGCAGGGACTTTTTTGACTGGCTCATCTCTGAGTTTCCAGAGCAGCGCAGCAAACTCATGACCTATTTTGAACCGAGCAACTGGGAGAAAACACTCAACGCGCTTCCATCGATCCACGCCCGTCCGCAAGGCGCTATGCTCCTTGCCAGGCATGACGGTATGCCCGTGGGCTGCATTATGTATCATGAATTGTCTCCTGGCGTAGCAGAGGTGAAACGCCTTTTCGTATCCTCATTTGCACGCGGAAAAGGCATCGCCAACTACCTTATGACAGCCATGATCGAGAATGCGCGGGCAGACGGTTACAAAGAGCTCAAGCTCGACACCAGAACGTTTTTATCGGCCGCAGTGCGGCTGTATCGCAAGCATGGATTTATTGAGAGCAACCATCTCATAGATCTGCCGGAGGATGCGCTGGACGTGGTTGTTTTCCTGCGGCGCGCGCTCTGAAGCAGTCTACCCCCGCACGAGCACAATCGGACTGCTCAGCGTGGTTGTCCAGAACGCACGCGCGAGAATAGGTTCGTCATTGCTTTGGGTGGCATGGCGAACTCCGCTGGTATGCAAGAAGAACTCCCCCGGTGGGCGGTTGATCCAAGGGTCCGCTCCGCAAAAGACAATCGCGTGGGATCAAAAAATATTTGCCCTTCCGCCAAGGATTGACCATCGGCACGCGTCCTATCACCGTCATGCGCATGGAACCAACCAACGAAAGCCTGGCCAGAGCCGCTTCAGACGGGGATGGCGCGGCCTTTGCCCAACTGCTGGAGCGGCAGTATGATGGCATTTTCAGTCTGGCCTTTCGCCTGAGCGGAAGCCGCGCTGATGCCGAGGACCTGACACAGGATGTCTGCACTGCGCTTCCAACGAAGCTGCAGGGTTTTCGCGGGGAGGCTCGGTTCACAACATGGCTCTGGCGCGTTGTGGTCAATGCCGCCCATGATCGCCGCCGCCGCGCAGCAACGCGGGCGCGTCACACCGAGGGTTGGGGCGATTGGGAGAAAAACCGCAGGGCGGGCGACAGCGAGACGTCCGAGGCGGTCGATTGGTTAACCCAAGCGATGCGATCTCTGCCCGAAGATCTGCGAGACACTTTGGCCCTCGTGCTCGATGACATGACACATGAGGACGCCGCCGACGTCCTCGGCGTGTCCGCAGGTACGATCAGTTGGCGGGTGTCAGAGGCAAAGAAGCATCTGCGCGCCCTGCGCGAGAGAGAGGATCAGGTATGAGCGACGAGTTTGACGACCTGAAACATGCCATGAAGGCGGCAATGCCCGCACCCGATGCCGCGCAGAAGGCGTCGCATTTGGCGATGGCGCAAAAAAAATTCGAAACCCTCCAAGGATCCGCGGACGAGGCGCGTCCTACCTCTGATCGCCCGAAAACGGGCATCTTTAGAGGAGTTCGAGAGATGTTGAGTACTTTGAGCACGCGTGGTGCGTTGACAGCCAGCACTGCCTTCGTTGCGCTTGGCCTGGCCGTGGTCGTGCCGGACTGGCGGCAAGCCCCACAGCTGTTTGATGCCGGATATAGCGTGGATGAGGCACAGCCGGTGCCCGTTGTCCGCGAAAGAGCAGAAGCTGATGACACATTGGGCCGCGCCGCACCAGAGGCCGAGATGGAGATACAAGAAGCTCCGGTGATTATCGTGCCGGAGCCACTGGTCCAAAGCGCGCCTGTGGTCTCTATGCAGCAAGATGGCGCCTACACGCGCGCTATGCCGGTGCCGGGTGACGGTGCCTTGGTGCAGATAGAGGGCGACACAGAAGCGTTCGCCGATGCAGATCAAAATCCGCTCAAGGTCACAGCGGATGAGCCGGTTTCGACCTTCTCGATTGATGTCGATACCGCGTCCTATTCCTTTATCCGCTCTGCTTTGATGAACGGTCAAATGCCACCTGTTGAAAGCGTGCGCATCGAGGAGATGATCAATTACTTCCCTTATGATTACGCCGAGCCGCAGGGAGATCAGCCATTCGAGACCACTGTCACAGTCACCGACACGCCTTGGAACCCAGATACGCAGCTTTTGCACATCGCAATTCAGGGGGAAAAACCCGCCCTTGAAGATCGCCCACCGCTGAACCTTGTGTTCCTGATCGACACCTCCGGCTCCATGGAGGCCGCCAACAAGCTGCCGCTTCTGAAACAGTCATTGGCATTGATGCTGCCTCAGTTGACCGAAGAGGATGAGATCGCCATCGTCACCTATGCTGGCAGCGCGGGACAGGTTCTTGAAGCCACGTCTGCGACCGATACGGATGCCATTCTGGGCGCTTTGGATAACCTCTCTGCTGGCGGCTCTACCAATGGTGAGGACGGGCTGAGGCAAGCCTATTCTGTGGCCGAAGGCATGGCAGAAGAGGGCGAAGTGACCCGCGTGCTTCTGGCCACGGACGGCGATTTCAACGTGGGCTTCTTCGATCCTAAGCGACTGGAACAGTTCATCTCTGACAAGCGCGAGAGCGGCACATACCTGTCTGTTCTGGGCTTTGGTCGGGGCAACCTGGATGACGAGATTATGCAGACACTGGCCCAGAACGGCAATGGCCAGGCGGCCTATATCGACACGCTGAGCGAGGCGCAGAAGGTGCTGGTCGATCAGTTGACGGGCGCTCTTTTCCCGATTGCCAATGACGTGAAGATCCAGGTTGAATTCAACCCTGGTCAGATCGCCGAATACCGCCTGATTGGATATGAAACGCGCGGTCTGAACCGGCAGGACTTCAACAATGACCGGGTGGATGCAGGCGACATTGGGGCTGGGCATACCGTCACCGCGATCTATGAGATTACGCCCGTGGGGTCCCCTGCGGTGCTGACTGATGATCTGCGATATGGCGAGGTCGCGGCAAGCAGCGACAGTGACGAGCTCGGCTTTTTCAAACTGCGTTACAAAGCGCCCGGTGCAGACAACAGCCGGTTGATTGAAACCCCAATCCTGGCAGGCGGTGATGTCACCGATGAGATGCGCTTTGCCATGGCCATCGCTGGCTTCGGAGAATTGCTGACGGACAGCCCATATTTGGGTGACTGGAGCTATGACCAGGCGATTGCCTTGGCCAACGCGTCAAAAGGCGATGACCCGTTCGGCTACCGGGCAGAGGCAATTCGGTTGATGCGGTTGGCGGAAAGTCTTGATCAATAAGCAGGTCTCGATTTTCTGAGCAGTGCCTGCCGGGGTCACGCGCCCCGGCAGTGCTTTTGCGTTCAGCCGCGTCGCTTGAGAAAGGGCATGATCAGTAGCGTCCAACCCAGCACACCCTGACCGTGACCAGACAGGGATTGCGGGCCTGTGAAGGTCAGATACTCAAAGGCCCTGACAGGGCTTGGCGGTGGAAAGATCACCCATTGATCGGGCAGAAACTCAAAGAGCAGGTGAAAGTACTGATAGTAGACCTGCGGCGAGATCCAGACGAAAAGATAGAAGATCAGCAGTGAGCCTATGATGCGCATCCAAACCGGCCGGGTGCGCAAAAGCTTCCATGCAGCAAAGACCGTGATCAGGAAGAGAACGCCGCTGAGCGCCGCGAGACCCGCTTGACCCAGCGGTGTGAGATCAAAAAATGAGTCCTGATCATACATCGTCATCTCCAACCTTAGCTCAACAAAAAAACCGCCGTTTCCAGCGGTTAGTTGTGTGGTTTACAGGCCGGATTTAGTTGAGCGGCGCAACGGCCAGAATGACCGAGAACTTCTCACAGTAGATGTAAAGTTCATCGTAGTTGTCTGTGTCGATGCTGGCGGGGACTTTGAAAGAAGCGGAGCCTGACTTCACGGTCAGCTTTTCATGGATCTTCGATCCTTTGGCGTATTTTTCGCCGCTGCCGCAGCAGATCTTGATGTCCGGCGGGTTCTTGGCAGGGTCGAAGACATAGTTGTCAGCCAAAACGACAGTGGTCTGTCCACCATCCGTTTTCACCTGCACGGTGCCTTTGACGTTGTAGCCCTGGCGACCAGTCAGTTCACCCTGGCGCGCGGAGCCCGCGAAGGAGGGTTTTGCAATGACAAGGGAGGCGGCGGAGGCCAGTGTCAGGCCTGCGAATTGACGACGAGAGAGGGTCATGTCTGTATTCCTTAAATATGCTGCGCGCTTGATCCGTATTTAGGCACGCTGGCCGCGTTTTAAGGGCAAAAATGGTTACAGAGGGTCACTTCATCTTGACGTGTTCTGTGATGCAAATGGTCAAACAACGCTGCGTCACGGTTTAAAAAATTCTTTAAATCAAGGGCCTGTGGATTGTTACAAATATCAAAAACCCCCGAGGCGGCGCGTGCCCCCGGGGGTTTTCTCACGACAGGGAGGTGTCGGGATCAGTTCACGGCTTTGGCGTCGACCACGTCTTTTTCAAAGCTTTCGCCGCTCA
>CAKZYL010000369.1 GCA_937884705.1 uncultured Roseovarius sp.
ATCTCGCTTGCCATCACGCGTGTGGCATCGAGCGAGGAGAGATCGGCCAGATACCCTTCCGCCTCGGCCCCGACCTGACCCAGCGCAGCGTTCATTTTTCCCGCACTCCGCCCGTGCAGAAGCACTTTGTGACCTTTGGCGGCAAAGTCCTTGGCGGCCTCGAACCCGATCCCATCGGTGGCACCAGTGATCAAAACGGTCTTTGTCATGATCAACTACTCCTCAAATTCCGGCATCACGTCAGCGGCGATGCGTTTCATAGTGTCTTCGATATCCGCCCCGTTGAAGCGCAGGTTGAGCGCGACATGATTGATACCAAGGGCGCGCAATTCCCGAAGGTAAGATAACAAGAATGTTGTCCCTGATTGGAACCCCAGATGAATTGGGCGCGGCCGGGCGTCTGGTTCGGGCAGCAGATCGATGTAAAGCGATTGCATCACGGGCTTGGCCACAGGGCTGCGTGCGCGGTAGTCTTGCACGACATTAGACTGAGCACGCGCATCACGCGGATATGTCATCCAGCCATCGCCTTCGGCCGCAATCCAATCCGGCGCCTGCTGGCTGCCGCCGGTGATGAGAACGGGTAGACGATCCGCTGTTGGCTTGGGCAACATATCGATCCCACCGGAGAGCGTGCCTTGGGGGCCTCGATGCACGGGGTAGGCCTCTGCCGTGGCCCGGATATAGGCCAATGCATCGCGAAACCGCTTCCCCCGATCCGGATATGTCATGCCCAACGCGGGGTATTCCTCTGGACGGTCACCAGAGGCCACACCTAAAAGAAGCCGTCCATTTGAAAGCTGATCTGCCGTGGCTGCGGCCTTCGCCACGTGAGCGGGGTGGCGCAAAGGCACGATAATACTCGCCACGCCCAGTGCGATATCTCGCGTGGTACCCGAAAGAAGGCCCAAATAGACAAACGGATCAAACATCTGCCCCGCGTCGCCAAAGCTTGGCACATTGAACGGCACGTCACGCAACCACAGCGCTGAAAATCCCAAGGTTTCGGCCAATTGTGCACGCTCGATGTGCCGCGCCATGGACGGCTCCGCGCCAACGTCATAGGCCTCCAGCGGCACCACCAATCCAAGGCTCAATTTGCCAGGTTGAAATGTGGTGTTGTAAGCGCGGTTCAGTCTTGGAAACAGGGCGGGGGTTGCTCCATCTGGCATCACGATCTCCTACGAAACTCAGGCTATGCCAAGTCGTCTTTGCCTTCGATCAAAAAGTGAAAGCTGGTCGAGCCATTCGTCCGTGCCGCAAGGTGCGGGGCGTATTCGGGATCGTTCATGAAATTTTTTGCTGCGTCTTTCGACGGCCATTCAATAACGATCCGCAAAGCAGAAGGCGCTTCATCCCCTTCTACCTGGTCATGGTCTTGCGTGCGGGCGAGGTAAGTTCCTCCATGTTTTGCGACAAGTGCATTCGCGGTGGGCAGGTAGTCCGGGATCCAGTCATCGCTTGTCGGTGTCACGGCGAGCACGGAATAGGCAGTCATGGTCAAGTCTCCGATGTGTGTTTTGCGTCCAAGCCCAATTTGCACCCTATCAATCCGTGAATAAATAGGCCAAAATCGGCAACAGAATTCGGTTTTTGGATATAATCATGGACACGGAAGCGCTACGCCTCTTCATTCTTGCTGCCGACAAGCGCAATATCAGTGCGGCCGGTCGAGATCTCGGGCTTGCTCCTGCGGTCGCGAGTGCCTGGTTGGCCAAGCTTGAAAAATCGGTTGGCGCAAACCTTCTGCAGCGCTCGACCCGCAAGGTGTCGCTGTCTTTGGACGGGTCGGAATTTTTGCCTTTCGCCCGGGATATTGTCGCCCGCGAAGATGCAGGCAGGGCCGCTCTGGGCCAAGGCAAAGCGCAGGTCTCGGGCACATTGCGTTTCACTGCGCCCAGCACATTTGCACAGATGTATATCGTGCCAATCCTGCCGAGGTTTTTCGACGCCCAACCGAACCTGACGCTTGATTTACGGCTCTCCGACAAACAAGTCGATCTGATCGAAGGCAGCTTTGATCTGGCGCTCCGCAACGCGGCCATGAAAGACAGCAGCCTGCGTGGTCGCAAACTGGCCGACGACACGCGCATCCTCTGCGCCTCCCCGGACTATCTCTCTTCCCGCGGCACCCCCGCAACTCCGGACGATCTGGCACATCATGACATTCTCGCCTTCGGGAGCGCGACCCCTCGCCCGCTTGTCTCAGCATCTCGCAAAGCCACCCTCTTCCCACCACCAAACACAAAACCAAAATTAATCAATGACGACGGGAACAGCCATCGCCTGGCCACGATATCCGGCCTTGGCATATCCGCCAATTCGCTGTGGAGTGTTCACGAAGATCTGAACCAAGGTCGGTTGGCACGGGTACTTCCCGACCACCAGTTGGGCGACGACACAGCCCTCTGGCTGCTCTACCCTCAGGCCAATATCATGTCGGCAAAACTGCGGGTTTTCATGGATTTTCTTCTCACGGAAATCGGCAGAGATCCCCCTTGGTTGCGCCATAGCCCGACGTGACGTAACCCGGAGTTACGTCAACTTAACGGTTGATGACAGCGAGACCCCGATGCTAGCACTCGCTCAGAACCAGAAGGGGAGAGGGCCCGCCACCATGGCCATCATCGAGTATGAAACCCACGGCAAGATTGCCGTTGTGACGATGAACAACGCTGAGAATAAGCAGAACCCGGATTTTGCCGCTGGCATGCTGTCTGCCCTTGATCAGGCCGAAGCCGACAAAAGCGTCAAAGCCATGGTGATCACCTCCAGTGATGAGAAAAACTGGAGCCAGGGTGTCGATCTGAACTTCCTGAACGCGGCGTTGAAAGATCAACGCCACGACGACATGAAGGGCTTTATGTACGGCATGAATGAGGTGTTCTCCCGCCTGCTGTTGGCACCCTTCCCCGTCATTGCAGCCATCAACGGGCACGCCTTTGGAAACGGGGCGATGTTGGCCTGCGCCTGCGATTTCCGCTTCATGCGCGCCGATCGCGGCTATTTCTGCTTCCCTGAGGTCGACATTTCGATCCCGTTCATGCCCGGCATGATCGCTTTCGTGAAAACCGCCGTGCCCTATCAGCTGTTCAACGACATGAAGTTGACGGGCCGCCGAGTGACGGCAGACGAATTGGCCAAACACTACGTGATCCAGGAGGCCTGCGAAGACGCGCCAGCCACGTTTGACAAGGCCATGGAATTTGCCGCGACCTTCAACAAGGCGCGCGGCATTTTCGGAGAGCACAAACGCCGCCTGCACGGTCACATTATCGACGTGATGGAAAACGAAGACAAACCGCTCATTGAAGCGCTCAAACTGATGGCCTGAGAAAGGAACCAATCCATGACCATGACATTCGACTTCTCAGGCAAGAACGTGTTCGTCGTCGGCGGCACCAGCGGGATCAACTACGGAATCGCGCAAGGATTTGCCCGGTGGGGCGCCAAACTGATGGTGGCCTCACGCAAGCAGGACAAAGTTGACGAAGCCGTTGCGGGCCTGAAGGAGTTGGGCGCACAAACCGGCGGCACGGCCTTTGACGTGCGCGACTACGCCGCCGTAGAAGCGGGCTTTGAAGAGACCGCCAAATTCTTTGGTGGCCCGATCGACATTCTGGTCTCAGGCGCTGCTGGCAACGTTCCAGGACGCCTGATGGATCTGTCGCCCAATGCTGTTAAAGCGATGGTGGAAATTGACCTCATGGGCACGTTCCACGTGATGCGCGCCTGTTACGCGCATCTTGCAAAGCCCGGCGCGAGCGTCATCAACATCTCCGCCCCGCAGGCGTTCAACGCCATGAGCCACCAGTCCCCTGTGTGTGCCGCCAAGGCAGGCGTCGACATGGTGACCAAATCCCTCGCGCTGGAATGGGGCCCCGAGGGCATTCGCGTGAATTCAATCTCACCGGGTCCGATTGATGGCACCGAAGGCATGGCGCGCCTTGCCCCCACGCCCCAGATCCGCGAAGCAGTCACGAAATCCGTGCCGACAAAGCGCATGGGCACCACCGATGACATCGCCAAGGCGGCAGGATTTCTGAGCTCTGATGCGGCAGATTACGTCTCCGGCGTGGTTCTGCCTGTGGATGGGGGCTGGGGCGTCTCCGGCGCGTCTGTTGTGATGACACATGCTGCAGGCTTCATGGACAAACTCAAGGGCGGCTGACGCGCCACCCTTTCTAACTCATCCGTCCGCGGCGTCTTTCTTTTCACAAATACCCCGGGGGAGGCGGCGAACCCCAGGCTTGGCCGTTGGGGGCAGAGCCCCCATTCGACCTCAATACACGTCCCGTTGATAGCGTTTGTCGTCGCGCAGCTTCGAGAGATAGGCTTCTGCCGCATCATCCTCAACACCACCATGCGTCTTCACAACCTCAAGAAGCGCGGCGTGCACGTCTTTGGCCATGTGATTGGCATCTCCGCAAACATAGAAATGCGCACCCTCCTGAAGCCATTTGTAAAGCTCCGCGCCCTGCTCGAGGATCCGATGCTGAACATAGACTTTCTCCGCCTGATCCCGGCTAAAGGCCACATCAAGACGGCTCAGCAAACCTGACTTCAGATAGCTCTGCAGCTCCACCTGATAGAGGAAATCCTGCGTGAAATGAGGGTTGCCGAAGATGAGCCAGTTCTTTCCGTCTGCCTCCTGCGTGTCCCGCTCCTGCAAGAAAGCGCGGAAGGGAGCAATCCCGGTCCCAGGCCCCACCATAATCACAGGTGTATCCGGGTTGGCAGGCAAACGGAAACTGTCATTGCTTTCTACGAACACGCGCAAGGCATCGCCTGCTCCTGAACGCCTGGCCAGATGGCCAGAAGCGCCGCCCAAATGGGCTTGCTCAAACGCGTCCCATTCGACCACGCCGACCGTCAGATGCACCTCGTCTTCCACCTCCGCCTGACTTGAGGCAATAGAGTAAAGCCGCGGTTGCATCTTGCGCAGCGCGTCGACCAGCGCTTGCGGCGCAATCGGTGCGGCATGCTCTCGGATGATGTCGTAGATCTGACGTTCAGCTATGTAGTCACGCAACGCGGCCTTATCTTCCACAAGCGTCAGGAGCGTCGTGTTGGCCGTGGCCTCGGCAAAGGCCGCAACGAATCCGGGGTAGGATTGTGTCAGTTCCAGCTCTTCGATCAGTGCCTGTCGCAGATTGCGCGTTTGGCCAGACAGCATAACCTCGGAAGAGCCATCCAGGTCGAGGCGTTTGAGGATGTCGTCCACTTCTGCTGCGTCATTTTGGAAGTAGACGCCGAGGGAGTCGCCCGGCTGATAAGTCAGACCGGAACCTTCTAGGGAAATCTCGATGTGGCGCACATCTTTGGCGCTGTCCCGCCCGGTGATCTTCTGAACCTCTGTGATCTCTGCCTCGAACGGGTTTTTCTTGGTCCATTGCGGCGCGACGGCAGGCACTGCACCGGGCACAGCCAACGGCATCTGAACAACATTCGCAGATCCAGCCTGCGCCTTAAGTTCCGGCTCGAAGACATCCAATGCGCCTTCGATCCAACCGCCCGTGTGATCATCATAGTCCACATCAAAGAGCGCCGTATCCACCACGACCTTGGCCCCCAGCGCTTGAAAACGCTCGGCGAAATCCGTGGCGGTCTTGTTGAAAAACTCGTAGCTGGAATCGCCCAAGCCCAGCACGGCCACCTGAACACCATCGAGCTTCGGCGCTTTCTTGGAAGCTACGAAATCGTAGAATTTCTCGGCCCCTTCCGGTGGCTCGCCTTCACCATAAGTCGCCGTGACGATCGTGACGAACTTCTCGTTTTTCAGCTGATTGGGTTTGTAATCGGCCATATTGACCAGTTTCACGTCCAGCCCACGTGCTTTGGCCCCCTCTGCCAGATCGTTTGCTACGTGCTTTGCGTTGCCAGTCTGTGACCCGTAAAGGATCGTCAAGGGAGCACTATCCGCTGCAGGCACCGCCGCAGGCGCGGCAACGGCGTCAGCACCGGCTTGCGCAGTCGCCGCAAGGTATCCGCTGATCCAGGCTTGCTGCACAGGCGTCATAGATCCGGCCAGTTGCGCGAGTGCCTGCGATTGCTCAGTGCTCAGTGGGTTAAAGCCTTGTGGTATCTGACCCATCATCATGGCATGCGTCCCTCGCTCAAATGCAGCCCGCATTCGCGGCCCTGGCCAAAAAATCGTGTGTCTTCTTCGCGCATGCCGTCCTCCAGCTTGCGCGTGGTGTGCGTGTCGCCGACGCT
>CAKZYL010000370.1 GCA_937884705.1 uncultured Roseovarius sp.
TGGCATGATCACTGCCCATGGGAATACGAAAACTGGCTCTTTGACGCCGATTACGACCGGATCATGCCCTATCTTGAGGAATCGCTGAACCGCATGCCGATCTTTGCGGAGCTTGGGATTCAGCGTGAAGTCCACGGCGCGATCAGCCATCCGCCCGATGGCAACCCGCTGATCGGCCCGGCGCCGGGCGTGCGCAACTACTGGTGCTGCTGCGGCACCCAAATCGGTATCGGTTGGGGCCCGGGCCTGACGCGCGAACTGGCACGCTGGATGGTGCACGGCGCGGCGGATATTTCAATGCGGGAGTACGATCCGCGCCGGTTTGGCGATTATGCCACCAAGGATTGGCAGGTCATCAAAGCAGAAGAAGACTACTGCCTGCGTCACGAAATCCCCTTCCCGCATTTCAACCGTCTGGCGGGCCGCCCGATCAAACCGTCACCTCTCTATGAGCGCCTGAAGGAAAAAGGCGCGGTTTACGAAGAGGTCTTTGGCCACGAACGCCCACGTTGGTTTGCAAAGAATGGCGTGGAGCAGCGCGATCATTACTCATTCCGCCGCAATGAAGTCCACGACATGGTCGGACTGGAATGCAGGGCCGTCCGCGAAGCCGTTGGTATTATGGACATTTCTGCCTTTACAAAGGTTGAGGTCGCGGGCCCGGATGCCGAGTACTTTCTCGATCGCCTGGTCGCGAACCGACTGCCGAAGAAAGTGGGCGGTATCGCCCTGACCCACATGCTGAACCGTCGTGGACGGATTGAATTGGAAACCACGGTGGTGAAGCTTGCCGACGACCGCTTCTACCTTGTCTGCGCGGCCTTCTTTGAGCAGCGTCTGCTGGATCATCTGGAACAGAACCGATTTTTAGAAAAATCGCCGGCCAACGCTGGTGGCCGAATTTTCGATGAAAATTCGGTGCGCATCATTCTGAGGTCAAACGACTGGGCGGCGATCACGCTCAACGGCCCCAAGGCCCGCGACGTGCTGGCCAAATGCACCGATGCTGATCTCACCAATGCCGGGTTCCGCTGGCTCACGGCGCAGCAGATCAGCGTCGCAGGTCACAAGATCTGGGCGTTCCGCATGTCCTATGCTGGTGAACTGGGCTGGGAATTTCACATCCCGCGTGACAGCGCTTTGGCGGTCTATGATGCGCTTTGGGCCGCGGGTGAGGCCCATGGCATCGCGGATTACGGCTCTTTCGCGATGAACGCGATGCGGATGGAGAAAATGTTCAAAGGCGCGGGTGAGCTGACAAATGAAGTGACCCTGCCCGAGGCCGATGTGATGCGCTTTGCCAAGCTCGACAAAGCGTATCTGGGCGTAGAACCCACCCGTGCCAGCGCACTAGCGGCCACCAAGGGTGAGATGCCTTGGGTCTGCGCCTACATGGAGATCGAACCCGACGGCGTCGAAGACGGCCATGGCGGTGAGGCCGTAATGTATCAAGGCAAGGTCGTGGGCTCCACCGCCTCGGTGGCCTATGCACACACCTACGGCAAGATCCTGGCCTTCGCGTATATCAAACCCTACGCCAACGTGGCAGGCGCCGAGATCGAAGTCATCATCGCAGGCCATCCGCGCAAAGGCCGTATCCTGGATGCGCCGGTCTATGACGCGGACAGCCTCCTCCCCCGCACCGATGCTGCATTGGAAGTCGCCTAAGCGTCTTCGGCCTGTCGCATTTCGTCGCGACAGGCCAGCGGTATCCGGGTGAGCGTGAGACAAAAAGAAGGACCCCACAGATGTCAGATCTTCCATCAACAATGAAAGCGATGGTGCTGACAGGCCATGGCGGTGTGGACATGTATCACTGGCACGAAGACTGGCCGACGCCTGAGCCGGGGCCGGATGACGTGGTGATCAAGGTGGGGGCGTGCGGGCTCAATAACACCGACGTCAACACGCGCTCTGGTTGGTATTCCAAAGCGGTGGATGAAGCGACCACCGGCGGGGCCTACGACGAGGTCGACGATGAAGATCCGACCTGGGGCGGACGGCCCATTACGTTTCCCCGCATTCAAGGCGCCGATCCAGTCGGGCGCGTGGTCGCCGTAGGGGCGAACGCTGACCCAAGCCTTATAGGCAAGCGCGTGCTGATCGACGGATGGATCCGCGATTGGAACGACCCAACCAACATGGACAAAACCCATTACTTCGGGTCCGAGAAAAACGGTGGCTACGCCGAATACACCATGGCCGACCGCCGCGATGTCGCCGTGGTAGAGAGCGATCTGTCTGACGCCGAGCTGGCCACGTTTCAGTGCAGCTATTCCACCGCCGAAGGCATGTTGGAGCGTGCAAATGTCACCGAGGCGGACACCGTCTTGATCCCCGGCGCCTCTGGTGGCGTCGGCGGCGCGCTGATCCAATTGGCGAAACGACGCGGCGCGCGGGTGATCGCGCTGGCCTCGGAAGCCAAGCACAAGGATGTGGCCGAATTGAACCCCGATCTTCTGCTGCCCCGCGCGCCGGAAGATCTGCGCACGGCATTGGGCGATGAGAAAATCACCGTGGTTGCCGATGTCGTGGGCGGCGATGGCTGGCCTGCGCTGATCGAGGTGCTGGAGCGCGGCGGGCGATATACCTGTTCAGGTGCCATCGCTGGACCCATCGTAAACTTCGATTTGCGCACGTTTTATCTGCGCGATCTGACCTTCGCCGGCTCTACGATCATTCCGCAAAAGGTTTTTCATAACATCGTGCGATACATCGAAGACGGCTCAATCAAGCCTATGCTGGCGGCCACCTATCCGCTCGCTGAGCTGCGCGAGGCGCAAACCGCCTTCATCGAAAAGCGCCACACCGGCAATATCGTGGTTGTGCCGTGACCCGCCCGGGATGGGATAACCTGCTTGAGGAACTGCGCGCGGTTCATGCAAACCATGCGGATCTCAGCGCGTTCTGTCCCTTCCCTTCAGATGTCTTCCACAAAGAGGCGACCCCGCATTTCGACCCGCTCTGCCAAGCGATGCAAGACAGCGCATTGATCCCAACATCGGAGCATATGCGACCGCTGCGTGACGCGTTTGCGGGCGCCGCCGATACAGGTGTCTGGCGCGAAACCTATATGGACACCGATTTTGGCCCGACGCTGCATGCCTCCTTTGGCTGATTAGAAACACTTGGCGATCAAACACCGTTCGGAACGGAGCAGATGCGGAGCTTTGTCATTTATCAAAAGCCCGGCTTTTACTACCCAATGCATCACCATCCGGCCGAAGAGCTTTATCTGGTCGTGGCAGGCGAAGGCGAATTTCATCAAGAAGGTGAGGAGAGCCGCCTGCTCGGTCCGGGCGCCACCACCTATCACGCTTCCAACGTGCCCCACGCACTGACCACCCATGAGCACCCGATCATCGCCTATGTGCTCTGGCGCGGTGACCTGAGAACCAAACCCGTCTGGACCTATCCAGAGGAACTGACATGACGCCGCAAGGGCTTTTTGACGACGCGCTGTCGGCGGTGAAAGCGTGGCACGCAGCTTTGCAACCCGAGCATGCGTTTTGCCCCTGGCCCGATGATCTGCGCTATGAACCGCGTGCGCCGCGCTCCCTGCCCGCCACAGAGCTCATCCGGGTCGCACCGGGCCGTACGACACCCTTATCGACACCCGTTGTTGAGGCCTTCCAGGCACTATCGCCCCATCTTGAGTGGCGGCTGACCTATACGCAAGACGAGGTGGGCCGGCATTTCCTGAACAATTACGGATGGTTTGAGCTGGCTGGCCCGGAGGGTCACTTTATCACCCATCAGACCCGCATCACGGTTGGCTATTGGGGCCCCGGCCTTGATTATCCCCGCCACCAGCATCGCGCGGAAGAGCTTTACACCGTGCTTTCGGGATCGGCGCTCTTCAAAGCAGATGGCGTGCCTGATCGCATTCTCAAAGCGGAGGACACGTGCCTCCATTTGTCCGACCAACCCCACGCGATGATGACCCATGACAGCCCGATTTTGACGTTGGTGTTCTGGCGCGGAGAAGGGCTCGCCGATGCGCCGGCGCTGAGTGCAGCATGAAAATCGCGCGGATTGAGATCTACCAACATGACCTGCCAGTAAAGGGGGGCATCTACCGCCTGTCCGGCGGGCGTGAGTACACGTCTTATGACGCGACCTTCGTGCGCATCCTCTCAGAGGACGGCCTAGAGGGCTGGGGTGAGACGACACCGTTTGGATCCACCTATATCGCCTCGCATGCAGGCGGTGCTAGAGCCGCCATCGCTTTGCTGGCGCCAACGCTCATCGGGCAAGACCCGCGCGCCCATGATCGGCGTCAGGATATTATGTCGGAGGCGCTCAGTGGCCATCGCGATGCACGCTGCGCGCTTGATGTAGCCTGTTGGGATATGACGGCACGCGCGGCCGGTCTGCCACTGTGCGACATGTTGGGGGGGCGTGTGCCCGGTGCCGTTCCTGTCATCTCCTCTATTGGGGGCGACAGCCCTGAGGCGATGCGCGCCAAAGTGGCCCATCATCGCGCCGGGGGCTTTCTGGGGCACTCCATCAAAATTGGCGCCTCCGAAGCCGATGGCGGGCCGATGCTGGATGCAGAGCGCATCGGCGCCTGTCTTGCAGATCGCCAACCAGGCGAGTGGTTTCAGGCCGACGCCAATAACGGCATGTCCCCAGAACAGGTGCTGCGTCTTCTGGCCCTACTACCCGAAGCCACGGACATCGTGCTCGAAGCCCCCTGCCCCAGCTGGGCCGAGACAGCTTCGGTGCGCGCCCGGTGTCGCCTGCCCATCATGCTGGATGAGCTGGTGCAATCCGAGGCCGATCTGATCGACGC
>CAKZYL010000371.1 GCA_937884705.1 uncultured Roseovarius sp.
GTAATTGCACTAGAATGTGATGCTGAGGCATTCTTTGAGGTTTATGCGGTTTCATTGGACTTGGCTCCGATAAACACTGGAAGCGCAATGCGCAGCGCGTCCAAACGAGGAGATTGGATTTACGTGCCAGCCACCGCATCGATAAATCAATTTCGAGAAAATCGCCGCGCGAGGGGACTATTGAAAGGGCGCGATAGTGTCGTTGAGGTGTCACTCCGCTGCGATATCGCCCCGAAGGATTTTTATAGATTATTTTCTGTTGAAGGTTAGCTTCGCGACCTCTCTGTTTATCATTGCATCAACAAACTCTGGGATGGTCGCGAGCATGACCGGAACCTATCCTTCTGGGTTCCGGGTCAACGCTGGATCAAACCAGCGCAAGTACACGCTCCGCCATCATTCGGATTTGCGCCAGATGTGACGCAAAATAGATCCCGAACCAGGCCGCAAAATGCTCCGGGTGCCGCTTCATTTCCGCTGCGATCTCATCAATTGAACTAAATCTGACATGCGAGGCCTCGTGAGGGTTTGGCGTTGGCAAGTGATCGATGACACACCCAAAAACATGGACAAATTCATGCTCGATCAGATCGGCTCCGACCTCAGACTTGTATAGTGTCGCAAATCCATAAAACAGTTCTGATTTGACGCTCAACTCTTCGAACGTCCGCCGTTGGGCAGCAGGCATAGTCGGTTCACCTGGGCGTGGATGGCCGCAGCACATGTTCGCCCAGAGTCCAGGGGAATGGTATTTGATCAGTGCCCGCCGTTGCAGCAACATCTCGCCGTCGCGGTTAAAGCCGAGCACAGAAAAGGCCCGGTGCAGTGCACCACTCTCATGCGCGGCGAGCTTTGCTGCCGTGCCGATCTCGCGGTCCTCGCGATCAACGAGGATGACCTGTTCCGCAGCATCATTCATTCTGCTTCTCCAAACCTTGCTCGACAAATTCCATCGATCAGAAACATATGTGGGACGGTCAATGCGGCGAGTCCGATGAACACAATCTGCAGAGTAGACTGTTGTAGTGTGACTTCATCGGTCAGGGCAATGAAAGCCATCCCGGCGATAAGCAAAGTCAAGGCAGTGAACCCGACCGTGTATGCTATTGCGCTTGATCTGTCAGGTGGTGGAACCAACCGGATCACGCGCCCGAAATGAGCAGGGCTATGCAACGCGCTAAAATAGATCACGAAGTAGACCAGAGGCGGCAATGCCCAGGCGAACAGGACAAGGCCCGCGACAGTTGCTATGTCGGCCCAGCGTTGTTGAGCCGGCGGGCGCCGGCGAACGAGCATAGCGAAAACGCCAATCGCCGCCACGGGTGCCCAGACCTGCAAAATCGAAACGAGGCTGCCCGCTGATGCCCCGGATATGGCTTCGAACAGGCTTGCCACATCGGCCGGATGAAAGAACGATGGCAGGCTCAATAAAAGACTTCCAAATAACCATCGTTCGGCCTGGTTCCGAGCATTGGCATCTGCACCGAAATGCCAGGCTGAAATGATCAAGAATGCAAGCAATGACGGAGTCGGCATTATCATCCAAACACCGATCACGCCAATCGCAACAACAGCGTAGATGCCGACGAAAGCTGCGAAGCCCCGAGTCGATCGCCACAATCCATTTTGCCGTGCGATATAGGCATCAATCGCCCCATGCGGCAGTCCAAGAAATGCAACCGCGATCCCGAGCCCAACGATCTGAAAGGTGATGCTGAGGGACGGCACGAGTAGGAACGCGACCGAAACTGTCATTCCGGCGAGAAGAAAATTTGACGACGCACTATTCCAGGTCATGTCGCGACCCGATGATCTGCTCGGTCGATCTTCGGCATCCCCGCAAGCAGTGCGCGCACAAAAGGAGCTTTCGGCAAGGCAGAGACAACTTTCAGCCACAAGTGCAAGGACGGTGATTGCGACATGAACCGACCAAACTCGTCACCCGACAACTGGTTCGCGATGCGAGCAAACCAGTCTGCAGCCGCGTATGGAGACCGAGACATCGCTGCCAAGAAAATCGCGTCCATCTTACGTTCCAGTGGCGACCCGAACGGCTTTTCCGATAGTCGACGACCAGAAGCGAGTTCCTCTGCCGTTGACTCTGCCCAGGTTTGAATGCGCAAAAAGCCATATCCCGAAGAGGCGCGCAAAATGCCTGCCGCCTGTCCAGCGCGAAACACCCGGGCAGAGGGATGCGGGCTTTGCGGTGCCTGCCCCATCGGAAGGCACCCACGCTCATGGCGCCGGATCTTCGTCTTGGTTTTGAAGGCTGTCCGCAAGTCTCGCTCAAACTCACGGTCAAGGGTGTCCGGGGCGGATTTACGCAAGGCAAAACGGGTGGTCTGGATCAAGGCCGTGTGCGCGGTCATTGGCAGAATATAGGTGAATTTCAGACCAGATTCGTCGCTGGTCATTTGCTGCATCAAGCCGGCGACAGAAGGGTCGAAGCATGCCTCTTCTGTCTCTACTTCAGCGCCGCTGAAGATTTGCCATATCGTCGCTTGATCGTGTTGTGGCGGCCGAGGCCGTGTGTCGATGACCCGGCGGGCCGAAATGGCGCCTGCGGTTGTTTCGATTTCAACGCGGTCGTCGTGATCCGCCATCGGTCCCGCGGTGACACCGGTCAACAGTTCTATATTCGAGCGATGGGCAATCTTGGCGAGATGAGCGTGATAAAAATCATCCGACCTAATCTGTTGGTAGGATAATTTGGCACCGGTGTGCCGAATGGCTCGCCGCGGCGTTGATAATTGCCACTGCGACCAACGTTCGGAGACTAAGTCTGAAAGCTCGTGCTGAGCGTTAGCCCAGAAGCACCAGGTTCGATCATGGCTGTAGGTGTCGCGGGGCTCGATGATGACGGCACGTTTGGAATATCCATGCCGGATCAACTCACGCGCCAGAGAAAGCCCCGCGCAGCCAGCGCCGAGGATGGCAAGATCGTAGGAATTGCTCATGTCACCGCCTCGTGAACACCGGTCAGACCGGACAACGGACCATGTAAGTCTGCGTTGTGGCTATCTGATCTGTGATGCAGACGACGTTGCGTCAGATAAGTGGTTGCCGCAGCGCTCGCGACTGCGATCTTCTCTGAGGTGCCGACCACCGTGCGCCCGCGCCAGACGGCGAAACCCTTGCGCTGTAATTTGACGCCGATCTGTCGATAGACGCGCGCAGCGATCAGAATCGCCAGTCTCGATCTTGATGGTAGGAACCCGAACCCGTCGTAGGCGCTTTCATAATAAAGCTCAGCAAGCTTTATCAAACGCTCCGCCGCAGCTTGTAAGTCCGGCTTCAAGGAATCGTCTGGATCGGCAATATCTGCAGCGGAAGCCCCATACAACCAGGCCCCAGGCACGTAGCGACGTCCATTCTCTGCATCTTCCTGAATGTCACGAGCGATATTGGTGAGTTGCATCGCGATGCCGAGATCGATAGCGAACGGCGCTGCGAGGGGATCGTCGACCTCCAGCACACTGCACATCATCAAGCCAACTGTGCCAGCGACTTTGTAAGCGTATCGCAACAAGTCCGACACGGTCTGAAATGCAACTGTCTCCAGATC
The DNA here is from genome assembly GCA_937884705.1 of uncultured Roseovarius sp. GTDB lineage: Bacteria > Pseudomonadota > Alphaproteobacteria > Rhodobacterales > Rhodobacteraceae > Roseovarius. Next base: position 3,566 of record CAKZYL010000371.1, read on the forward strand.
CGAAGCAACCCCATCAATCAGCGCAATCGCCGCGCCGAGATCGATATTGGTTTCCCGCACAAGATCGAGAAAGTCGGCAATACGGGGAGACGGAGGGTGCATCCCCGCGAGCTCTGATTTGACCTGGTCAAGAACCGCCTTGGCTTTCCGTGCATCACTTGCGTCGTCAGCCACATCGTCGATATATCTGCAGAATGCGTACAATCGGGCCGCGCGTTGTCCCTGGATTTCGGTCAGAAATGCGCGCGCAAAATTGAATGAGCGCCCATTCTTGCGCAGAATCTCAGCGGCGGACTCTTGAATGGAGGCCGACATCGCGTAGGCCATCACTCCGCCGCCTGTAAGTGGTGGAAGTCGCGCGATTGTTCGGCGGGTGGACCAACGAGTTTGTCCAGTACCTTGGCTGAAGACACCACGCCTGGCAGTCCGGCTCCTGGATGCGTGCCGGCCCCGACGAGATACAGATTATCAGGCCCCTCGGCCTTGTTGTGAAACCTGAACCAGGCTGACTGCGTGAAACTTGGTGCGATCGAAAATCCAGCCCCAGCAGGACTAAGATAATCATGCGCAAAGTCTTCCGGGGTCATCCAGAAATCGTGCACCAAATGATCCTTGAGGTTCGGCAACATGGTTTCTTGCAGCGCCGCGACAACCCGATCGCGGAGGATACTTCCCTGCGTTTCCCAGTCGACATCGCCTTGCAGATTTGGCACCGGGACGAGCGCATAGAAGCTGTCACATCCCTTCGGGGCAAAGCTTGGATCCGTCGCTGTTGGCCGATGCAAATAGAGTGAGAAATCGTCGGCCAAAACCTTGCGGTTAAAGATATCGTTTAAGAGCGCTTTGTAACGTGGTCCGAGCCAGATCGTATGATGTTCGACCTCCGGATAAGTCGTATCTGTCCCAAAAAACAGAACAAAAAGGCCCATCGATTTCTTGGCGAACTTCGCTTTGACTTTCGCAGAGCGGTCGACTTCATTAGGTGGCACCATGTTCTGATAAAGATGCGCAGGGTCGACGTTTGAGACAACCCGATCGCAGTCGACGTGTTCACCGCTCGCCAGTTCCAGCCTGGTAATATTGGCGTTCTCGCTATGCAAGCGCGTGACGGTTTCTCCTAATCGGATCTGAATCCCCTGTTCCGACATCAGCCTCGAAAACGCATCAACCAGGGCACCTGTCCCGCCCATCGCAAAATGTACGCCGTGCGCCCGTTCGAGAAAGTGGATGAGATTGTAGATGCAAGTCGTATCGAACGGATTCCCGCCAACGAGCAGGGGTTGCACCGAAAAGGCCTGTCGCAGTTTGTCATGTTTGAGGTGCGACGAAACCAGATCCCAAACCGACCGTCGGACCCCCAAATTCAGCATTTGTGGCGTGATTTTTGCCATTTCGGTAAACGAGTGAAAAGGTTGATCGGCAAGTTGCTCGTACCCGACTTCATAAATACGGCGCGATTCCTCTAAAAGCGAGAGATAGCCGGCTTCATCTTCCGGAGAAATCCGTCGAATCTCCCGAAGCGTATCGTCGACCGTCCCGCCATAATCGAAAACGTCGCCATCGGGGTAACGGAACCGGTACCAGGTATTGAGTGGAACAATGTCGACATAATCTCGGATGTCTTTGCCGAAGAGCTCAAACAGTTCTTCAAACAAAAACGGCGCAGTAATCACAGTCGGCCCGGCATCATATTGAAAGCCATCACGTTCAAACACCTGAGCCCGGCCGCCCAATCGTGAACAACGATCCAAGACCGTGACATCGTACCCTTTCGCACGCATTCGTAGCGCCGCAGCGATGCCGCCGAATCCTCCGCCAATGATCGCTGCGCGGCTCATGCAGCTTCTCCCACAGGCAAGATCGTCGCTAGTCCTTTCCGAGCGTAGGCGGATAGTAGCGATCCGCTGCCGCGTGGGAGCTGATTAGCGAAGTGGGCCGCTAATCGATAGTTTTCAACCGCGATCTGACGAGCTTGTTCACCCTGAGAGGACGATGCGTTTTGTCCCCCAAGCACCGAGATGATGTTTGGTTGACCTTGAATAATATCGTTCGAGATGTCCTCGATATCATCTGCGATCTGATACGCGAGCGCGAAAGCGTCCGCAGCATAGCCTACTTGCTCACTCGCTTGTTGATGTCCGGCTTCTATTAAAGCCAGTTCGACCGGTAGAGCGAGCAAGGGTGCTGATTTTGATTTTGCAATTGTTTCGTAGAGATCCAGGCTGAGCGAGTCTGTCGACTGAGCAAGAAGGTCTTCACACTGCCCTGAAATGACCTCAGCAACTCGTCGATGGGTTTGAGTGAGAAGTTGAGGCATGGACGCTGATTGAGTTCGTGCAATCGCCGCATATGCTGCTGAGATCAGCAGATCACCTGCACAGATCG
>CAKZYL010000372.1 GCA_937884705.1 uncultured Roseovarius sp.
CGTCGCTTGGAAATCAAGCGCATTCTCTTGACTCTGTCTCTCAAGCGCCCAAAAAGGCGGTCAAACATCCTAGAACGAGGGGATCGCAATGAGCGACATGGTGTTGAGCAAGGCCTTGATTGGCCATGACGGGATCATAAAGAAAATCGGTTTGGTGGTACTGGGCTCCATCGCGCTGGCCATTGTGGCGCAGTTGAGCGTGGGGTGGCCGGTGCCGATGTCTTTGCAAGGCTTGGCCGTGCTGATCATCGGTTTCACCTACGGGTCACGCCTCGCGGCAGCGACCTTGCTGGCCTATTTGGCCTATGGAGCCATGGGCTTGCCGGTGTTCTCAAACGGTGGATCTTTGCCGTCGCTCTACGGGCCGACGGCGGGCTTCCTCTACGGCTTTGTCGCCATGGCCTGGCTGGCAGGCCTGGCCGCGGACAAAGGGTGGACGAAGAACATGTTCGCCACACTGATCGTGGGCCTTGTCGTGTCTGTCCTGCTCTACGTACCGGGCCTGGCGTGGCCTGCGGCGTTTCTTGGAAAGACCATGCCAGAGCTTTGGGCCGGTTGGATGGCGCCATTTTTGCTGGGTGATGCGATCAAAGCTGTGATCGCAGCCATGGTCATCGCGGGTGGTTGGCAGCTGGTCAAAGCGCGTAAAAGCTGAAAGCTTCTGATTTGAACGAAGACGCCGCCCATTTCGGGCGGCGTTTTTCGTGTCAGGCGGGCATGGTGAGCCTGTGATGCTCTCCCATGAGGGCAAGGTCGATATAGGCGCCGCCCACCTCGACAATGCGTGACTGCCCGATATGGTCGCCAACACGCATCTCACGGATGTCGCCATTTCCCAGACGCACCAGCGCTTTGGCATCGCCCTTGCCCGAAAACGTGCCCAAAAGGGTGGGGCGATCCAGGGTCAGTAACGCGCGTTCTGTCGCGGAAAGATAGGTCGCAAAGGAAAGCGGGGTGGTGTCGTTGTCTTGGCGCATTCAGTTCACCCTGTTCGACCGTGGCAATTTCTGCGGCGGCACTTAGGCAACAAAGCGCAAAGTTAAAAGCCCCTAGGCAATTGCTCAGCGAAGACATGCCGGAGCAGCCTGGACGGCGGCGCGCCAACGCTCAATTCTGTGCGGAAAAGGCCGGGGATTACTCGGCGGCTTTGAGCTCAAACCCTTGTTCAAGCATATCCTTGGGTTCAATCGGATAGTCGCCGGTGAAGACCGCGTCATAATAGGCCGGGGCCTTTGGATCGCGCCCTCCAGGAATACCCACAGCGCGGTAGAGCCCATCAATCGATACAAAGCGTAGCGAATCGACACCGATATAGGCGCGCATCTGGTCTTCGGTCATGTTGGACGCCAGCAGTTCCTCTCGCGTTGGCATATCGACACCGAAAAAGCAGGGCCAGGTCGTGGGCGGGCTGGCAATGCGGAAATGCACCTCCGCCGCGCCAGCCTCAAGGATCATATCCTTGATCTTGCGGGACGTTGTGCCCCGCACCACGCTGTCATCAACGAGGATCACGCGTTTGCCCTTCATCAGGGCGCGGTTCACGTTGAGCTTCAGGCGCACACCGATGTTGCGGATCTGCTCTGTGGGCTCAATAAAGGTGCGGCCCACATAAGAATTGCGGATGATGCCCATCTCAAAAGGAATGCCGCTTTCCTGGCTGTAGCCGATCGCGGCCGGTGTGCCACTGTCGGGCACAGGGCAGACCATGTCAGCCTCTACGGGTGCCTCGCGGGCCAGTTCTTTGCCGATGTTGCGCCGCACCTCATAAACGGATTTGCCGCCCAGAACTGAATCGGGGCGGCTGAAATAGACATACTCAAAAATGCAGGGTTGCGGTCGCACCGGCTCGAACGGTCGATAGCTGTCAATTGTTTGGTCTTCGTTCACCACGACCATTTCGCCCGGCTCAATCTCGCGTACGAAATCGGCTCCGATGATATCAAGAGCGCAGGTCTCAGAGGCGAGAACGGTGGCGTCACCAAATTTGCCCATAACCAGCGGGCGAATGCCCAGAGGATCGCGCACCCCAATGAGCTTGCGCCGGGTCATGGCGACCACGGAAAACGCGCCTTCGACCTGCCGCAGGGCCTCTTTCATCCGGTCAGGAATGGTGCGGCCCATGGAGCGGGCCATCAGGTGAATGATGCACTCACTGTCCGACGAGCTTTGAAAGATGGACCCGCGTTGGATCAGGTCACGGCGCAGGGAATTGGCATTGGTCAGATTGCCGTTATGGGCAATGGCGGC
>CAKZYL010000373.1 GCA_937884705.1 uncultured Roseovarius sp.
AGCGTGCCTTCCTCCACCAACCCGCCAATGCGAAACACCTCTGTCGCGGGCGGGGGCTCTGCGATGATCTGACTGGGCGAGCGGAAGAAATTGATCCCGTCGCGCATGGCATACCCGATCAACGCGGTCGACACAGCAAGCGCCACCGCGGTGATGATCAGTATCTGTATGCGTCGCTGTTTCTTGAGCGTTTTCATGTGGGTAGCCGCGTTTCCTTATGGAAATACAGGAGCCTGCATCAAACCTGTGGTTTCATCATATCCAAGCATGAGATTTGCATTTTGCAAAGCCTGTCCGCTGGAACCTTTGGTCAGGTTGTCGAGAGCCGCGATCACAACCGCGCGCCCCTCTATCCTGTCACCCACCACGCCGATATGGCAGAAGTTGCTGCCGCGAATGTGCCGCGTGCTGGGATGTTCGCCCATGGGCAATACCGCAACAAAGGGCTCGTCAGCGTAGGCGCTCTGCAGGCTCTCATGCACCGCCTTCGGATCGCCCTTTACATAAACAGTGGCCAATATCCCCCTGTTTGCAGGCAATAAATGCGGCGTGAACTGAACCTTCACCGGCCGCCCGGCGATCTTTGAGAATTCCTGATCAAACTCTGGCAAATGACGATGCGTCCCACCCGCCGCATAGGCATGGCTGCCCTCGGACAGTTCCGCATGCAGCAGATTTTCTTTCAAAGACCGACCTGCTCCGCTGACGCCAGTTTTAAGGTCAATGATGATCTCATCCAAATCAATCACCTCATCAGAGATCAGCGGCCGCAGCGCATATTGCCCCGTCGCGGCGTTACACCCCGTTCCAGCCACCAGCCGCGCGGACCGTATGTCGTCGCGGTAAAACTCTGTCAGACCGTAGACAGCCTCGGCCTGACACTCCAACGCGTCATGCTGCCCGCCATACCAACGGGCGTACTCTTCCGGATCTCTCAGCCGGAAATCAGCGCTGAGGTCCACGACCTTAAGGTCTTTCGGCAAACCTTTGATAACAGACTGACTTGTCGCATGGGGCAGCGCGCAAAAGCACAGGTCGATGCCGGAAAAATCGATCTCATCAATCTTGACCAGCATGGGCAGATCCAGGTGGCGCAGATGCGGGAACACCTGAGCCATGCTCTGGCCGGCTTTTGAATTGGCGGCCAAGGCCACGATCTCCATGCCGGGATGGGTGGCAATGAGCCGGATGAGTTCGGCACCGGTGTAACCAGATGCGCCAAGGATGGCGATTTTATGGGTCATGTCAGACCTCTTTCAATTTTCAATTTGGATTTAGGCAGAAAACGGGGCGCTCGCAATGCGACCCAGACCCGCCCATGGACGTCAGGGGGCAGAAAACGTGATCTGTCGTCGCAAAAACTGCGTCGCACGATCCGTCACCCGAGACGGATCGCCGGTGGTCAGGTACGCCACGTCACCCGTGTCACCGCCCATTTGGGGGTGCCGTGCCAGATAATCGGAGAGGCTTTCGGCCACCAAATTGGCTTGGGAAAACACGGTCACACCCGGGCCCAGCGCGTCCTGAAAGGTCTTTTGCAAAAGCGGATAATGCGTACATCCCAAAACGGCTGCCTGAGGCTTGGGCATCTTGCGCGTCAACGCCTCAACATGAGAGCGAACCAAGGCCTCTGCCAAGATCATGTCCCCGTCTTCGATGGCATCGACAACACCGCCGCAGGCCTGCGCCTCAACATCCACACCGATGGCCCGGAACGCCAATTCACGCTGAAAGGCGCGGCTCGCCACCGTGGCGGGCGTCGCAAAGAGCGCCACATGCTTGACCGCCACTTCCCTCGGTGGGGAATTGTCCCCCCATTGCCGTTCTGTGAGGGCCTCGATCATGGGGACAAACACGCCCAAAACGCGCTTTCTTTCGGGCACACCGGCCTCTTGCATCCGGCGCAGTGCGGCCGCAGATGCGGTGTTGCACGCCAGCACGACCAAATCACAACCGCGGTTCCAGAGTGTTGTCACATGGGTTTTCGTCAGCTCGTAAATGTCATCTGACGTGCGCACACCGTAAGGCGCATTGGCATGATCTGCGAAATAGACAAACGCTTGGTTTGGAAGCGTTTTTGACACCGCATCCAACACCGTGAGGCCGCCGAGGCCACTGTCGAAAATACCAACTGCCATGGTCTTACAAGCCGCGCGAGACGTACCGTTCGTGATTAAAACTCAAACCCAACCGCACCCGGCGCGAAGGGCTTCGGGCTCAGGTCATACGTCTTACGTCGCAAAAAGGCCATCAGGGATTTCGCATCCTTTACTTTGTCCCCAATCGCATCGCGTGTGATGGGATCACCCACATGCACCTTGACCGGCGTATCAACGCGTTTTCCAAACTCATTGATCAAGAGCGCCATTCGCAAAGTCACGTGGACATGGCTTGCGATTTGCCAAAGCCGGCTGTTCTGTCCCTCAAAAAAGATCGGCACAACCGTGGCGTCAGATTTGGAAATCATGCGCGCCGTAAAACTCCGCCAACCGGGATCCAGCGGCCGCGCCAGTGGTTTTGCCGCTGTGCTGACAGTCCCACCTGGGAAGATGCCAATGGCCCCACCCTCTCCGAGATACGCCAGGGATTGTTTGCGTGTCCTGAGGTTCAGCGCAACCGCCTCTTTTGTGTCGTCAAAGCTTACAGGCAGCACCACGTGCTGGAGGTCTTCGGCCTTTTGAAACACCGAATTTGCCAGGATCTTAAAATCACCGCGTGTCTGGCTCAGGATATGGCCCATCATCAAGCCATCCAGAATCCCAAAGGGATGATTGGCCAACAGGATAATCGGGCCGGATCTGGGAATATTGGACAAAGACCCGCTGGCGATGTCCAGGGTCAGGCCATACCGCTCCACCATCACTTGCCAAAAATCCTGACCATCCGCCACGTCGTGCTCATACCCTTCGGCGCGTTTGATCAGTTGGATGCGCCCCGTCAGGTTTTCCATCGTCCGGATCACCGCGCGCCCGCCTCTGGTTTGCGCAGAATGGGAATAGCTGATGTCGCGGGTGACCTGGCGCGAATGGTGCATAGACTGGGCCTGTTTGTTTCTGACGTAGCTTCGCTGAGAGTGGATATGACAAACCTAAGTAAAAGAAATGCGACGCGGACGCAAAACGCAATCCAAAGAAAAAGAGACAAATAGACCTTAAATAACCCTCGAGATCGAATAGAGCCTCTGTGACATGAGATGTAAAGTTCGCAATTTCAAAAGTCTGCTCGGTAGGCCCTATACTGCGCAGTCAATTCTGGTATGCCAGGGGCACGCAATGAGGATCGGGCCGCGACATGGATTGGGACAAGCTGAGAATATTCCACGCTGTCGCGGACGCAGGCAGTCTTACCCATGCGGGCGACGAACTGCATTTGTCACAATCGGCGATTTCACGTCAGATCCGCGCGCTCGAGGAATCGCTCAATTCTACGCTTTTCCATCGCCATGCAAGAGGGCTCATCCTGACCGAGCAAGGAGAGCTTCTGTTTGATGCGACCCGCGCCATGGCAAAGCGCCTGGATACCGCGACCGCCCGCATTCGTGACAGCGAAGAAGAGGTATTTGGAGAGCTGCGCGTCACCACGACGATTGGCTTTGGCACATTGTGGCTGGCCCCAAGGCTGCCCAAACTCTTTGAAAAATTCCCCGATCTCAATCTGGATCTGATGCTGGAAGAACGCGTGCTGGATTTGCCGATGCGCGAGGCGGACGTGGCCATTCGCATGAAAGAACCAAGCCAGGCCGATCTCATTCGCAAGCGTCTGATGAGCGTGCATATGTGCCTGTTTGCAACGCGCGAGTATCTAGAAAGCCATGGCACCCCTGAAACACCGGAAGATCTGGTGAAGCACAGGCTGATTTGCCAAAATCCGCGGTCTGCGCAGGTCGGTGCCGGGGCAACTTTGGTGCAGGACCTGATGGCCTACGAAGTGCCCGCCTTGTTGACGGTGAACAATTATTTCGGGGTTCTTCAAAGCGTGCTGGAAAATTTGGGGATCGGCGTTTTGCCAAATTATGTGAGCCATGATTTCCCGCAAGTTGTGCGGGTTTTACCGGATTTGCTCAGCTCTGATGTGCCGGTGTTCCTCGCGTACCCGTCTGAGTTGCGACATTCCCAGCGCATCGCAGCCTTCCGCGATTTCGTTCAAGACGAGATTGTATCTTACCGAAAACAGCTTCAAAATCAATCAGATAGATAGTTTTTTAAGCTTTGTGTGCATGAGATATGCATGCAACACATACCGGAGTTGTTGCACTTGCAGAGTGTTTTTTCTTGAACGACTCTCAGCACGCGCCTAACTCGAAGTTGTGAGAGGCGCCTAGGTGTCTTTCATACCTCCCTGTTGGACTTCGGCCGAGCTTAGCGCTCGGCCTTTTTTTTGCTAAGCTGAACACATGAACTCGCGTTTCAAACTGCGGTCTGCTGAGCTCGACGAATTGCCCGGCCTGTCGGACCTGTGCCTGAGATCCAAGGCCCATTGGGGCTACGATTCTGCCTTTATGGCCGCCTGCGTCCCGGTTCTAACACTGACGCAGGCAGATCTAGACGCAGGGCCTCTTGTGGTGGCGGACAGCCATGGCCGCGCGGCAGGGCTTGCGCAGGTGACAGGCGAAACCAATGCGATGGAAATCGATCTGTTGTTTGTCGATCCGGACTTCATGGGAACCGGGTGCGGGCGCATTTTGTTTGACTGGTGCGCGCGCACTGCCACCGGCCTCGGGGCAAAGAAACTTCGGATTGAAGCAGACCCAGGAGCCGTCCCCTTTTACGAAAAGATGGGCGCGATCCGGGTGGGAGACGTGCCGTCTAACGCTATTCCAGGGCGGAGATTGCCGCTTTTGGAAGTCTCGCTCTTGTAAGAGCTCGTTCGGACATGAGGCTGCGTTAAGACAGGATCTGGATCTCTGGGGCGCTAAAGCGGGTCAACGCCGTGGCGCCATCGTCCGTGATGGCAATATTCTCCTCATGCACCATCAACTGGCCGTCCGCCGTCGCTATGTAGGGTTCAAGAGTGATGACCATGCCTGCCTCAAGCGGGGTTTCATCGTCAGGTGTGAGAGACAGGCCTTCCGTCAACTGCATGCCCAGGCCGTGGCCCATGCGCCCTGCCCCGTCGCCATGGCCGACGATATCTGACATCACCCGCCACAGGTCTCGCGCTGCTGCGCCGGGGCGAGCCGCCTCAAACCCGGCGGCGGTGGCTTCAATCAGTTTGTGATGCGCATCCGTGACCCGCTTGTCGGAGCGTTCGATGGCAAAGTTGCGATCGAAGTCACAGAAATAGCCCGCTCTTATTGCCCCGGTGTCGAGCATGATAACATCGCCTGTCTGAAGCGGCGTATCAGGTGCGGGTGAGATGACATCGCGATAGCCCAATGGGCCCATGCCACCTGCCAGATAGGGCACCCAATCTGCACCCTCCTCCAAAAGCAACCGCTGAAACCCACGAAACACGTCTGAGAGCGCCACCCCGGGGCGTGCAATCTCGCCCATGCGGTCAAACGCGCGCCCGGCCAGCGCGCATGTCTGCCCGATGCGCGCGATCTCTGCGGGAGATTTTATCGCCCGCAAGCCCGCCATCACGCCCTGATCCGGCATGATGTCGGCACCGGCCCGCACCCGCTCAAAATCGGCCAGCGGCATGCGCACATGGGTCTCGTACCCCATTGGCACTGCAACAGGCCCGCCAATCTCCTGCAACGTGTCGATCAGCAAGCTGACCCCATCATCCTCGGGCCGAGGGGCGGACCATGTGCGAATGTCGTCAATCCATGTCGACGCCATCAACGCTTCGCCGATCGAGGGGATCACGGCAATGGGTTTGCCACTCAACGGCACGACAAGATACCAGGGCCGGCTGGGCGATTCCCAAAACCGCGTCAAAAAGCCTGTGAAGTACCGAATATCGGCTTCGGTCGTGAGAAAGAGCGCGCCCGCCCCGATCTTCTCCAAAGCACCTTGCGCTCTGGCCACGCGCGCGGCGTATTCCGCGTCTGGAAATCCTTCGCTCAATCGTCTGCCTGTTCGCTCAGAAAACACAGCGCGCGGGCATCAGGCCCAAGGTTCATCTGTTTCAAACAGGCCAACCCAGCCGCGCCTGAGGGCGTACTGGACAGGTCCTGATCGGCCAGGATGGGCAGAATGGATTGTGCCTCGTCTTCTGTGATCAAGGCAAACTCATCGGCAGACATGGCCAGCTGCTTCAACGCAATGAGCGACGGCACTTTGCAATCAAGACGGCCCATCGCGGACACCGGGCCGGTTGTCTCTACTGCGTCACCCGACCTGATGCTTGCCTCCAGCGCGGGGGCGCGATCGGGCTCGACCACGATGATCTGGGGTGCATCGCCCCAGACCTCTCGGAAATGCACGGCACAGGCGCAGGCCAGCCCGCCCACACCGGCTTGCAAAAAGATATGCGTGGGTGGCGCAGGCATCTGGCGCGCGGCCTCTGCCGCCATCACCAGATATCCTTCCATCAAGCGATGCGGTCGGTCGTAGTAATCCGCCCAGGAACTGTCCGACAACAAGGTCCAGCCATTGCCCTCGGCGTCGCGCATCGCGGCCCCCATCGCCGTTTCATACTCCGTCCCCTCACGCATCACCGTCGCGCCATGGGATCGCAGCCGGTCAGCAAAGCTTTCAGGCACTGTATCGGCGATATAGACCACAGCCTCCGCGCCAAAGCGTTTGGCACCAAAGGCCAGCGACAGCCCGTGATTGCCCGCGCTTGCCGTGGCATAGGTCTTGCCCTCAAGCGCGTGGAAGATGTCGTCACCCATCGTTTCCCGGCGCGCCGTCATAGCATCATGCGCGATGACATAAGCCGCACCAAGGGCTTTGAAGCTGCCCATTCCCATGCGGCCACGCTCATCCTTGACCCAGGTTTCGCACCCCATGTCTTCGGCCAGAACCAGCGGCGTCTGGCCTGCGATCAAATGCGTGCTCACCACCTCTTCCGCCAAATCCGCGCAATCACTGGCGAACGGCACGCCGTCTAAAATGCCCTCAGGCAACCCGCGCCCGCGCCAGGTGTTTTTGGTCATGTCCATAGGCTGTCCCCTTACTCCGCGCCACAATGACGAAACCATGCGCGTCGTCAAGCGGCACCCCCTTCCCCCTGCGGTCGCAATCGCCTAAACGACACGTGAGGTTTCACTCGGGGGACATGACGTAGATGCAGGAACCGGCCATTACGCCAGAGCTGATCGAAAGCCACGGGCTTAAACACGACGAATACCTGCGCATTCTTCAGATCATCGGACGAGAACCGAGCTTTACCGAGCTGGGCATCTTTTCGGCCATGTGGAATGAGCATTGTTCCTACAAATCCTCCAAGAGATGGCTACGCACCCTGCCCACGGACGGCCCTCAGGTGATCTGTGGCCCCGGTGAGAACGCGGGCGTGGTGGACATTGGCGATGGTCAGGCCGTGGTCTTCAAAATGGAAAGCCACAACCACCCCAGCTACATCGAGCCCTATCAGGGCGCGGCCACCGGTGTGGGCGGCATCCTGCGCGACGTTTTTACCATGGGCGCGCGGCCCATCGCTTCCATGAACTCGCTAAGCTTTGGCGCCACCGATCATCCGAAAACGCGCCAGCTGGTGAACGGCGTCGTGGCCGGGATCGGCGGGTATGGCAACGCGTTCGGCGTGCCCTGCGCGGGCGGTGAGGTGCGGTTTGACGCGGCCTATAATGGCAATTGCCTTGTGAACGCCTTTGCCGCCGGGTTGGCGGACAGCGACAAGATTTTCTACTCCGCTGCCTCCGGTGTCGGCATGCCCGTGGTGTATCTCGGCGCCAAGACGGGCCG
>CAKZYL010000374.1 GCA_937884705.1 uncultured Roseovarius sp.
AAGATGATGGTGGAACGCGCGGTCTGACCGTGACTCATGAGTGACTGGATCTCGTTTGAGGGCCGTGTTGTTCCCATGGAATGGGGCGACAGCGTCTATACGGTATTGCCGATCCCGGATGATGTTTATGCAGATCTGCAGGCACAAGGGGCCAAGCGGATCGACGTCGAGTTGAACGATTGCCCGTTCAACATGTCACTGACCAAGGCGCCGGTCATCGATCAGGTTTTTGTCTATACCGGGAAGCGCGTTCTGGCCGAGGCCGGTATAGACCCCGGTGAGGCTATCGATGTGAGGATGCGCAAAGCCGATCCAAACGTGGTGGACGTGCCGAATGATGTGATGCTGGCCATCCGGCAGGCCGGTGTGACGAAGGCCTGGACCGGGCTTACTCCGGGAAAACAGCGTGGCATGCTTCATACCATTCAATCCGCCAAGCGAGAGGAAACGCGTCGGTCCCGCGTGGAGAAGCTCGTCGCGGAGCTGATGGGGCTCTGATCGGCCCATCTCATGCGGCCCTTGGGACGATAGGGCTTTACATGTCCGGCCAAACGGCCATCCTTGATCGCGCATTGATGAATGAGGATCCCTGAGGCATGACGATACCTGTGGACGCGGCGGATCGCCGGGCCGTTAAACCCGTGATCTGTTATCCCAACGAGACGCTGCCGGTACCGGATCTCAGCGGCTACAAGGCGGCACGGGCGGGTGCCGAGAAGATCAGCGAAGTGCGCGTTGAGCCGCGAGATGCCAGTTGTTTTCACGTGGATGCCGGGCAGTTCTTCCGGATTTCCAGCATTGAGGGGCCGCAGGTTGGGGATTTGAACCTCTGGCACGCCCATGATCTGGGTGAGCGCTTTTACTCCGGCAAGACACGGGCGCTGCATGGGACGCATATCACCATGGGCGAACGCATGTGGTCGTCCTTTCCGTATCTGCGCCCGATGGCGACGATCGTGGAGGATACGCTTGATTGGTACGGCATAGATGAGTTTGGCGGGTCGGTGCATGACGTGATCGGCACGCGGTGTGACCCCTATACGGGCTACCTGCTGCAGGGCACGCATTACCACAATTGCTGTCATTCCAACCTGTTGCGCGCGTTGTCTGCGGAGACGGGTCTTTCGCTCGATGAAGCCGAGCCTTTGGTTCATGATGTTTTGAATGTTTTCATGTGCACCGGGTTCACCCGCGACACGGGCCAGTACTTTATGAAAGCCAGCCCGGTGCGGCCCGGCGACTACCTTGAGTTTTTCGCAGAGATTGACCTTCTGGGAGCCCTGTCAGCCTGCCCGGGCGGGGATTGTTCAACGGAGCATTCCAGCGATGTCGCCTCGTGCCATCCTCTGTTGGTGGAAGTTTTTGTGCCTTCCGAGGGTGCGCTTGGAGATTGGCAACCGCCCGCGATCAACGGGTACAATCGCAATCATGGAGTGGGGTGACACATGGCCGAAAAAGAACTTCCTGACAGCCAGATTGAGCGCGTGAACTGGGTGATCCGGGCGCCGACCAATGAGGAATTGCAACGGCGCTATAATATGTGGGCCGAACAATATGATGGCGATGTCGGCTCCATCGACGATTACATCGCGCCGTCGAAATTGGTGGAGGTGGCCGCCGAGCATCTGGATCCCGCATCTCATGTGATCGATGCAGGCGCTGGCACCGGACTGGTGGGCGAGGCGCTGACGGCCAAGGGGTTCACGCACCTGACGGCGTTGGATTTCTCAGCGGGCATGTTGGAGATCGCGCGCAGCAAAGGTATTTATCACAACCTCCATGAATGCGATCTGAGCAAGGAAACGGCGCTTCCTGAGAACTCTGGCGATGCGCTCGTGACCTGTGGGACGACAACGCAGGTGCCGTCGACCAGCCTGCGCGAATATGCGCGACTGGTGCGGTCCGGCGGGAAGATCGTCTTTGCCGTTGTTACCGGGACGTGGGAGGAGTTCGGCTACGCCGCGATCCAGGAAGAGCTGGAGGTGGCGGGGCGTTTGCGCGTGAGCCACAAAGGCGAACGCTTTCAAATGATGCCAACGACAGAGCCTCAGTTTATCTGTGAAATTTGGGTTATGGATGTCCTCTAAAGGAGGGGTGCGATGCCTGGAACCGAACTGCTAGTTGCTTTCTTTGTGGCTGGGCTGGTGTTTGCCGTTATGCCGGGGCCTGGTGTCATTTACACGATTGCGCGCACGCTTAGCGGCGGGAAACGCGTGGGCGGGGTACCTCGTCTATCTGGGTCTGCGCATATTGGTGGCGCGACCTTTGCATGAGACTAGCCCGGTGATGCCAAAACCGAAGGCGCAGGCGTTCTGGCAGAGCGTCTTTGTGGAGGTGCTGAACCCCAAGACCGCGCTCTTCTTTTTGGCCTTTCTGCCCCAGTTCACGGATCCGGCTGCGGCCTTGCCGATCTGGGTGCAATTCCTGGTGCTGGGCACCGTGGTCAACATCCTGTTCTCGACCAGTGACGTGGTCTACGTGTTCCTGGCCGACAGGATGGTGCGTCTCTTCCAGCAGCCTAATCGCGTGTCGCGGTGGATGCAGCGGATAGGGGGTGGTCTGCTCGTGGGGCTTGGGGTGAACCTCGCCGTCAGCCGCTCCTGAGCCTAGGCGCCCGCACGGATCAACGCATCGACATGAAGCGCGCCGGCCCGGCTGAGAGCGCCGAGGTCGTAGCCACCTTCCAGGCAGGAGACGACACGGCCGTCGCAGTGGGTCTTGGCGACGGCGCAGAGCTTGTCTGTCGCCCATTCAAAATCGGCGTCCTTGAACATCAGGTTGGCGAGCGGATCGGCCTCATGCGCATCGAACCCTGCTGAGATGAAGAGCATCTCGGGATTCAATTCTTCAAGCGCTGGGAAGACCATGCCCTCATAGGTGCTGCGAAACCCGTCGCTGCCGGTGCCTGGCGCGAGCGGGATATTGAGGACATTGTTATGATCCCCTGTCTCAGAGGCAGCGCCGCTGCCGGGCCAGAGAGGCATCTGATGTGAGGAGATGAAGAGCGATCGCGCCTCGGACCTCAACAGATCCTGCGTGCCGTTTCCGTGATGCACGTCGAAATCAACGACAGCGACCCGCGTGAGGCCGTGCCGCTCAAGCGCGTGTTTGGCGGCGATGGCCACATTCCCGAAGA
>CAKZYL010000375.1 GCA_937884705.1 uncultured Roseovarius sp.
TGGAGCATGAGGCGACCACGTCCAAGGTGGATGACGATCAGATGTTCTATTGCCGGCAGCGCGGCATGGATGAGGAAGAGGCCGTGGCGCTGGTCGTCAACGGGTTCTGTAAGGATGTCCTCCAAGCGCTGCCAATGGAGTTTGCCATGGAAGCGCAGCAGTTGGTGGCGATTTCGCTTGAGGGCTCTGTCGGGTAATGAGATCGAATGCTGTCCAATACGTGACAGCTTTGATGCTGTTCTCGTTAGTGATGTGTCTTTTCGTCGAGGCGACAGGGAAGTTCAGCTATCAGACTGCGGGGGTAAGAGCGGCAATTGGAGGCAGCTTTCCGTCTTTTTGGGCCATGGTTCCAGGGTTGAATCTTGAAGATGGCCTACTTCGAAAACTCCCTAGCGGTTGCTTCGAGGACATTTCTGATCCTGCGTATTTGGGAGGCGTCATTCTATGTGGTTTCTAAGTACCGGCATTGAAACAATAAATTTCACATGGGAAGCGCAGCAACGGGTGGCGATCTTGTTGGAGGGGTCGGTAGGGTGATGCGGAATGCAAGCGTCAAAACAGTCTTGGCCTCTGTTTTGCTGAGCTTTATGGCTCTGACATTGTTTGCGCCGTCCTATGAACCTTCATTGGGTTTGGGCTTCGCGGCGAATTACGTGCCTATTCCTTTGCTTGATACAAATGAACTGATTGGCCACGCAGAACGATGCATCGGGGATTTTTCTTCGGTGCAGCTGTCTTTGTTCTCCAACTTTGGTTGCAAGTGGTGATGTAATGATTACTACCACCACCCCATCCATCGAAGGCCGCCCGATCACCGGGAACAATGGCATTGTCGTAGGTGAGGCCATCATGGGGGCCAATGTGTTTCGCGATGTGTTTGCCTCGATCACCGATATCGTTGGTGGGCGCTCTGGTGCCTATGAGAAAGAGCTGCAGAAAGCCCGCGAGACAGCTATTGAAGAGCTGGAAGAGCGGGCGCGGGCCATGGGCGCGGATGCGGTCGTGGGTGTGGATCTGGATTACGAAGTGGTAGGGCAATCGATGCTGATGGTATCGGTGTCTGGCACGGGCGTGACGCTCGGCTGAGATGACGGTCATGGACCCCATATCGCGCCCGGAATTGACATTGCCGGAGGCAGAAGCGGCGACACTGCGTGCAGCCTATGAGCATGCAAATGTGATTTTGGAATATGGCTCAGGCGGATCTACGGTCATGGCAGGGGCGCTGCCGGGCAAACGGATCTTTTCGGTTGAGAATGACAAGGCTTGGGCGCAAAAGATGCGGCAATGGTTCCTGGATCATCCGGCCGCAGCAGGCACTAGTGTCGATATCATCTGGAGTGACACGGGCGAGACCAAAGCCTGGGGCTATCCCAACGACACCACGCAATACCTGCGCTACCCTCAGTACCCGCTGAAGGTGTGGGACCTTGAAGAGTTCCGTCATCCTGATGTGGTGTTTGTGGATGGCCGTTTTCGCACAGGATGTGTTCTGGCCACGGCTTTCCGCACGCATCGCCCTGTCAGAGTATTTGTTGACGACTATCTGGGGCGAGAAGCATACCACTCGGTCGAGGCCTTCGTTGGCGCCCCCCGCATGTACGGCCGGATGGCAGAATTTAATGTCGAGCCTTTGGTGATCAATCCTGAGCTTCTGCTCGACATAATTGACATGATAATCCGGCCCTGAGGCCGCATTGAGAGCTACTGGAGAGAACACGAAAATGCTGGAAATCAAGGGTTTGACCGTCGATCTTGAGGAAGAAGAGAAGACCATCTTGAAGGGCGTCGACCTCACCGTGGAGGCAGGCAAAGTGCACGCCATTATGGGGCCTAATGGGTCGGGTAAATCAACGCTCAGCTACGTCTTGGCGGGTCGTGACGGCTATGAGGTGACAGGCGGTACTGCGGAGCTCGACGGCGAAGACATTCTGGACATGGAGCCTGAAGAGCGCGCAGCCGAGGGCCTTTTCCTGGCATTTCAGTACCCGGTTGAGATCCCCGGCGTCGGCAACATGACGTTTCTGCGCACAGCCCTCAACGCTCAGCGCAAGGCGCGCGGCGAAGAGGAAATGAGCGCCAAAGAGTTCTTGCAGGTCATTCGTGAGAAAGCAAAGACGCTGAAAATCGACGCTGACATGTTGAAGCGCCCGGTCAATGTCGGCTTTTCTGGTGGCGAGAAAAAACGCAATGAGATCCTGCAGATGGCTCTTCTGGAGCCAAAGATGTGCATTCTGGACGAAACCGATTCCGGTTTGGATGTGGACGCCATGAAACTGGTGTCTGACGGCGTGAACGCGTTGCGCGATGCGGGGCGGGGTTTTCTGGTGATCACGCATTACCAGCGACTTTTGGATCACATTAAGCCGGACGTGGTCCACATCATGTCGGACGGCCGCATGGTCAAGACCGGTGGGCCAGAGCTGGCCCTTGAGGTGGAACAGAACGGGTATGCCGATATCCTCTCGGAGGTCGCGTGATGGCGCTACCGGAGAAAAAGCAGGAGGCCACGAAGGCGCGGCTGTCCGTCGCCCGGATGCCCGAAAGCGGAGGCTGGCTAAAGCGCGCGAGAGAGAATGCCATGGAGCGTGTGCGCCAGATGGGATTGCCCGATCGCCGCGATGAATATTGGAAGTATACCCGTCCTGAAAGCCTTGTTCGCCCAAGCGCGTCCCCGGCCAAAGTGTTTGAGGATCCCTCCGATCCGCCGATGTTTCACGCCTTCGAACGGCTCAAGATCGTTTTCACAGACGGTGTTTTCGATGAAGACGCGAGCGATGATCTGGCCCTGAGCGGGGTCAAGATTGAACGTCTGAGCCCGGCATCGTTCACCGACATTCACTGGGCGCGCGATCTCTACGGCGTGCTTGAAGCGCGCGGGCAGGACCCGGTCCAGCGTCCTCTTGCGGCCTTGAACACCGCGTTGGCCAATGATGGCGTGTTCATCCGTGTCACGGGCAAGCCAAGCAAGCCAGTCAATCTGATTTATAACCATAAATCAGAGACTTCTGACGGTATCCTGCACCATGTGATCAAGCTCGATCCAGGCACGGAATTGACCGTTTTGGAGAACGGGCCGGCGGCTGCACGGTTCAACAAGGTGATGGAAGTGGACGTCGCTGACGGGGCATCCTTTCACCATGTGCGTACGATGGGGCGTGATCATGAACGACGCGCTGTCACGCACATATTCAGCAGGTTGGGCACCGAAAGCGTGTTCAAATCCTTTACGCTGACGGCCAATGGGGTTTTGACGCGCAATGAATGCGTGCTGGAACTGACGGGAGACGATGCGGTAGCGCATGTTGCCGGGGCGTGCGTCGGAGACGGCGATTTTCACCATGATGATACGGTTTTTGTGACCCATGACGCGGGCAACTGCGAAAGCCGGCAGGTGTTCAAAAAAGTGCTGCGCAACGGAGCAACGGGTGTGTTTCAAGGCAAGATCCTGGTCAAGCCCGAAGCGCAAAAAACGGATGGCTATCAGATTAGCCAGTCTTTGCTGCTCGATGACGACAGCCAGTTTCTCGCCAAGCCCGAGCTTGAGATTTACGCCGATGACGTGGCCTGTTCGCACGGGTCGACCAGTGGCGCCATAGATGAAGAAGGCCTGTTTTACCTACGGGCGCGCGGCGTTCCCAAGGACACTGCAACAGATCTCATGACGCTTGCGTTTTTGGCAGAAGCTGTCGAGGAAATCGAAGATGAGGATTTGCGCGCCGAGATCGTGGAGCGTTTGGACGCGTGGCTCGGGCGGCGGCGTGACTGATCATGCCCGTCACTTTGGATATCGTGGCAACTTATCGCGGACCGCGTCGCGTGATGCGTCGGCTGATCTCTCTTGGCGAGCATGAGGGCAGGGCGCTGGCCACGCTCGTGGCTGGCTGCTTGGTGACGTTCGTTGCCCAATGGCCGCGTTTGGCCAGAGAGGCCCATATCACAGAACAAGACCTTCAGCCGCTTTTGGGTGGCGCGCTGATGGGCTGGGTGTTTATCGCACCCCTCATCTTTTATCTCTTGGCGTTTATTGCATTTCTTGTCTGCAAAGCTTTTGGAGCAACCGGATCCGCATATAACAGCCGCTTTGCCATGTTTTGGTCTTTCCTCGCGGCCAGCCCATTGATCTTGCTGCACGGTTTGGTCGCAGGCTTTGTCGGCCCGGGTGCTGGTCTGAGCTTTGTTGGCATCTTATGGTGCGTTGTGTTTTTATGGTTCTGGTTGTCCAATATGCGTGAAGCCGGATGGGGCCACGCTTGATCACATGACGTTTAACACGGTTAAAGCTCTTTTTCGTACGACGCTCACCGACCCGCGCCAGGGCGGACGGGATGTGATCGCTCTTAATCTGCCGACCCAAGGGTTGTGGATCGCGCTCATGCTGATGGCTGTGATCCTGTCTTTGTTGGTGTCGGGCCTGTTTTATGTGTCCCCCATTCCCGATGACGACCTGGGTCAGATGATCCGCAGCTCTCCGGCCTTTCAATCGCCGCTGCTCTTCGCCTTGATCAATTGGGGGCAATCGGTTGTCACTGTGTATGTGCTTCATTTCGTGAGCCGCATGGTCGGGGGTGAGGGTGAAGTGCGTGACATGCTCTCTGTTATGATTTGGTTGCAGGTCATGACGCTGGTGCTGGCTGTCACGTTTTCATTGGTGTCGCTTGTGATCCCGGCGATTGGTGCGCTTTGCATGTTGCTGGCTTTTTTCTGGGGTCTTTGGGCTATTGTCGCATTTGTCGATGCCGCCTCAGACTTTGATAGCATGTTCAGAGCTTTGGGTGTCTGCATCGCAGGGTTTCTGGCGTTTTCGTTTTTGATGACAATTGTTGCGTCGCTGATGTCGGCATTCGGGATCGGAGGAGTAGGATAATGTGGGATGTGCACAAGGTAAGAGGTGATTTTCCAATCCTCAGCCGGGAGGTGAATGGCAAACCGCTTGTCTACCTCGACAACGGGGCATCTGCGCAAAAACCGCAGGTGGTTATCGATGCCGTTACCCATGCCTATGCACATGAATATGCCAATGTGCATCGCGGGCTGCACACGCTCTCCAATATTGCCACCGAGAAATATGAGGCGGTGCGGGGTATCATCGCGCGGTTTTTGGGGGTTGCCGATCAAAACCAGATCGTCCTGAACTCGGGCACAACCGAAGGCATTAATATGGTGGCGCACAGCTGGGCGATGCCACGTCTTCAGGCCGGAGATGAGATCGTCCTGTCGGTGATGGAGCATCACGCCAATATTGTGCCCTGGCATTTCCTGCGGGAACGCCAGGGTGTGGTGCTGAAATGGGTGGATATCGAGCCGGACGGCAGTCTCGATATCGAGCGGATCATTGATGCGATCGGCCCCAAGACCAAATTGCTTGCCATTTCGCATCTGTCCAACGTGCTGGGCACCAAGGTTGATGTCAAAACACTCTGCACCGCAGCGCGAGAGCGGGGCGTGGCCACCATGATAGATGGCAGCCAGGCGGCGGTGCATATGCCGGTGAATCTCGATGATATGGGCTGTGATTTTTACGCAGTCACGGGGCACAAGCTTTACGGGCCGTCCGGATCAGGCGCGATCTATGTCAACAAAGACCGCTTCCCCGAAATGCGCCCCTTCCTTGGCGGCGGCGACATGATCAAAGAGGTGAGCCGCGACGCGGTCATCTATAATGACCCACCCATAAAGTTTGAGGCGGGTACGCCGGGGATTGTCCAGACCATCGGGCTTGGCGTGGCGCTTGAGTATCTGATGGGGCTCGGCATGGACAACGTGGCGGCCTATGAGGACCAGCTGCGCGACTATGCGCAAGGGCGGTTGTCCGGCCTCAACTGGTTGCAGGTGCAAGGCAACGCGCCCGACAAAGGCGCGATCTTTTCGTTCACGCTGGATGGGGCTGCCCATGCCCATGACATTTCGACGATCCTGGACAAAAAGGGTGTCGCCGTGCGCGCGGGCCAACATTGTACCGGTCCTCTGATGGAGCATCTTGGCCTGAATGCCACGTGCCGCGCATCTTTTGGGCTCTACAATACCGAAGGCGAGGTGGATACGCTGATCGATGCGCTGGAGCTGGCGCGTGATCTATTCGGTGATGGCTGAACAAGCCCATTAATCCGGGTTAACGGTCATGGCGTAAGGCCGTGCGACAGAGCCACGTTTTGCGCACCACGTACTATTCTCACGGCGCTTTTGCCATCGGCCACGGGAAAACAGTTGCTTTGGCAAATCATCTCATCGCCGCGCATCTGCAGCGCTTTCCTCAGCGGATTTTGGCCCGTTTGTGGCGATTTCTCTGGCTTACCCAGCGGCCAAGACGATTTTTTGCCCATCTAAACCTGCCCGAATCCCACGAATTGTGCCCAAGAAACGGCCTAGAGCGGCGTTTTTCATGGAGAAATCAGGCAAATGAGTGTTAACTCGGCAACACCTATGAAACTCTTGAGGCAGCTTCCGGCGTTTCATCTCGATATCGTGAAAAGAGTGTCGACAAGGCATTTGATGTATCTTTATATGGGTCGTGTTTACTGCGAAAGGAGCTGCCCAATGAAGGTGGTTAAAGTTCTTACTCTGGTGACAATCGGTGTGACTATGGCTGCATGCGCTCAGCAGCAGCAGCAAGAAGCTCCGATCATCGTGCCTGAGCCTGTCTTCGACAAGCACGGCAACCCGGTCTGATCTGACGCCGTTTCGGCGGTCTGATTTTATCAGGATTGAACAATCAAGGGCTATCACCGTTTTGGTGATAGCCCTTATCTTTTGCAGACGAGGGTGGGCTTGGTGGGTCTCAAAGCGTCCGTCTATTTTGCCGATTGCACCGATTTAACAGGGCCGATATACGCGACGTCAGGCACCTGTAGCTCAGCTGGATAGAGCGCTGCCCTCCGAAGGCAGAGGCCAGAGGTTCGAATCCTCTCAGGTGCGCCACTCTCTTTTAGACTAGTGACAGGGCGCGGATCGATGTCAAGTTTCGTGCCGGGTATGCCCGATCACGTGCGTCAACTTCAAGCTATGCGCTAAAACTGCACGGATCCGGGCGATGCCAGGTGACAGTGTGATCCGCAGGACAGCGGGGCTTTCGCTGTGATCCCGTTACTGCGTGGGGAACCGCGTTCTGCGGACCGGGTCCATCTGCATCCAATCGGGCAATCCGATCACGTAGTCGATCGCAAATAAGACAAAACACGCCACCACAACCCCAAGGACCAGCAAAACCCGTTTCGTGCTTGGGGGTCTGTGGGCCCAAATGGCCATCCGAAAAAACCAACGCGGATTCATATGCCTCTTCGTTTTGTCGCAGAGAGCGCCTAATTGCTTGATATTTAGGCGCCCGTCCTAGACATACTCTGCAGTTGACGTTTAGTTCAAGGTAGCGCCGCCAGATGCCGCAACACTCTGAGTCCAGAAACCTGCCATTCTCGGCAGAGCAAATGTTTGATCTTGTTGCAGATGTCGAAGCCTATCCCCTGTTTCTGCCTTGGACCGCCGCAGCCCGTGTGCGCAGCGTGCGCGACCGTGAGGATGGCGCGCAGGAAATGGATGCCGATCTGATCGTGAGTTTCAAAGTGTTTCGGGAGCGGTTTGGCAGCCGCGTGGTGCTTTGGGACAAAGCCCGCAAGATTGAGACCGAGTACATTGATGGGCCGTTCAAGCACATGCGGTCCAATTGGATTTTCACACCTGGCGAGGATGGGTGCACTGTGCAGTTCGACGTGGATTTTGCATTCCGAAACCTGCTTTTACAGTCCGCAGCTGAAGTGTTTTTCTATGAAGCCATGCGCCGGATCGTGCGCGCTTTTGAGAACCGGGCGCAGGTGCTTTACGGATCCTGAGTGATTGCCCGGAGCAGCAGTGCGAGCGCGTGATCGCGGGATCTACGACGCACCTCTGCGCGTCCCGGTGCGCCGAATTCCAATGTTTCTGTGTGGGTGGGGTAGCCGGTTCGTGCCACTCCAAAACACACGCGGCCTTCCGGTTTGAACTCTGACCCGCCCGGGCCCGCGATGCCTGTGATGGAGACGGAGACGTCAGCGAGGGACCGTCGCAAAGCGCCGTCTGCCATCTCTAAGGCCACTTCCTCGGAAACGGCACCAAAGGATGACAGGGTTTCCTTTGACACACCCAAAAGGCCGTTTTTTGCCTCATTAGAATAAGTTACAAAGCCACATTCAACCGCGGCGGAAGAGCCTGGGATGTCGGTCAAAGCCGCGGCAACCATGCCACCTGTGCAGCTTTCGGCTGTGACGATTTTCAGCCCTGCCGCCTTGGCCGCATCGAGAACGTCTGTGGCCGTCATAGGCCAAGAACGCCGTGGGCCAGATACGCCAAAGCGCCAACGCCGAGCGCTGCAAAGACACCCGCCACCACGTCATCCAGCATCACCCCCAGTGCGTCTTCGCGCCGGTCGGCCCAGCCCACCGGGCCAAGTTTGGTGATGTCAAAAAGACGGAAGAGCACAAATGCCGCCACCCATCCGGGCCAGAGATCCAGCACACCCGCCCCGCTGTGCGTGGCGCCCACAGAGACCGGCAAGAGCGCGACCCATTGGCCCACGACCTCATCAATCACAATGTAGGACGGATCGTGATTGTCTTTGCCTGATGTCAGCCTCTGCGTGGCCCAAACACCAATGAAGAAAAGCGCAACGCTGGCCGCTAGTAGGAGCGTTGCTCCGCCCAGAACGTGCAACATCCAGGCCATAGGCAAGGCGGCAAGGGATCCCCATGTGCCCGAACCGGGCTTCAGGTGACCCACAAGGCCAGTCGTGGCCACGAGATAAGCGATTGCGTTCATATGGCTTGATATCTTGCGCTCAAAGCCGGAGGCAAGATCGAAAAAAGGCTTCAGTGACACAGCTTGCGCGCTTAATTTTTAGGCATTTTCCCGCTATTGGGTGCTTCAATCCCTCTATTTCATTGTGAATTCAAGGGCGCGATCATAAACCCGGATCAATGCTCAATCATTAAGCAAACCTATGGTACGCCTGCCTGATACCACGCTTCTGCCACCTGTTTTCCTGGCTCCGATGGCCGGAATAACGGATTTACCGTTCCGTCAGCTTGTGTCGTCCTTTGGCGCAGGACTGGTTGTGAGTGAGATGGTGGCAAGTCAAGAGATGGTGCAGGCCAAGCCGGGCGTTCGAGAAAAAGCGGAACTTGGCTTCGGTCAGGAGAAAACGGCTGTGCAGCTTGCAGGGCGTGAGGCCTATTGGATGGCCGAAGCCGCGCGCCAGGTTGCAGATCAGGGTGCCCGGATCATTGACATCAACATGGGGTGTCCGGCCAAAAAGGTAACGTCATCGAGCGGGTCTGGGGCCAGCGGCTCTGCTCTGATGAAGGATCTTGATCACGCGCTCACGCTGATCGAGGCCGTGGTGGCAGCAGTCAATCTTCCGGTGACCCTGAAGACGCGTCTTGGCTGGGATGATGATTTGCGCAATGCCGCAGACCTTGCGCGCAGGGCCGAGGGCGCTGGTGTGCAGATGATAACGATCCACGGGCGCACACGATGTCAGTTTTACAAAGGGCGTGCGGATTGGGCGGCCATTCGCTCTGTCAAAGACGCCGTCGGTATACCGGTGATTGCCAATGGGGACATCACCGATACGGCCACGGCACGCCGAGCATTGAGCCTATCGGGCGCGGACGGCGTGATGATCGGACGCGGGGCGCAAGGACGGCCCTGGCTTTTGGCGCAGGTCGCCGCGGAGATTTATGGCACGCCGCCGCCCGCGATCCCGGTGGGGGCGGACTTGGCTGAACTCGTGGCGGCGCACTACGATGCGGTGCTTTCTTTTTATGGCAAAGAGCTCGGTGCACGCGTCGCTCGAAAGCATTTGTCCGCGTACATGGATGAAGCTGGAACGCCGGGCGCGCTTCGCAAATCTGTCCTAACGGCGCGCGATCCAGAGACTGTCTTCGCGCTTCTCGAACCCGCCATGTCGCAGCAGAGCCTCGCCGCATGACGACACCGGATGACGCCATATGGGTCTCTTTGCCAGTGCCGGCCGTGATCGTCGGTGAGGATGACACCATCACGCGTCTCAACCCGGCCGCCGAGGCTTTCTTGCTTTCCTCTGCCAAAACCATGATTGGACAACCGATCTGGGACAGGTTGGCCGTGGATGCGCCGCTTGAACAAGCCATGGAGCGTGCGCGGGAGACTGGTGCACCGCTTTTTGTCAATGATGTAGATATTGGCACGGGCGATCGCGCACCGGTTCAGTGCAATTTGCAGATCGCGCCGGTCAGCGCCGCACCCGGTGCCATGCTGATCCTCATATCTCCCAGAGAGTTGGCCGGTCGGATCACGCAAAGTAAATCCGTGAAGGCGGCGGCGAAATCGGCGATTGGCATGGCCGAGATGCTGGCTCATGAGATTAAAAATCCGCTCGCCGGGATCACTGGGGCGGCCCAGCTTTTGTCAATGAACCTCAGTGCAGAAGACCTTGAACTTACAGACTTAATTGTCAGTGAAAGCCGAAGGATCGTGAGCCTTCTTGAGCAGGTGGAGCAATTTGGTAACGTGACCGCTCCGCAAATGCGCGCGATCAACATACATGACGTTCTTGATCGGGCTCGGCGCTCTGCAATTGTGGGTTTCGCTGCTGATATGACCGTGCTGGAGCGGTATGACCCGTCCTTGCCATGGGCGTTGGGTGATCCAGATCAGCTGCTACAGGTGATCCTCAACCTCATTAAAAATGCCGCCGAGGCCGCTGGCAAAGATGGTGGTACGATTGAGCTGAAGACCTATTACGAACAATCGCTTAGGGTCCGTAACGGGGATGGCGGGGGGCGCACTCTGCCGCTGCAAATCGAGATCATTGATGATGGCCCCGGCCTGCCGCCCGAGATTGCGGCGGATGTGTTCGAACCCTTCGTTTCGGGCCGTGAAAACGGGACAGGGCTTGGGCTGGCCTTGGCCGCCAAGATTATCTCCGATCACCAAGGGTGGCTCTCTGTCAGCTCAGCCCCCGGTCGCACCAAGTTTCGCATATCGCTCGCGCGAGCGCCGATACACATGACATTGAAAGAAGAGGACGCGTAATGGACGGCACTGTACTTGTCGCTGATGATGATCGCACGATCCGCACGGTTCTGACCCAGGCCCTGACCCGGGCTGGGTGCAAGGTGCACGCCACGAGCTCTTTGACCACGCTGATGCGGTGGGTCTCAGAAGGCAAAGGCGATGCGGTGATCACTGATGTGATGATGCCAGACGGTAACGGGCTTGAGATGCTGCCGAAGATCGCGACGGATCGCCCTGGGCTGCCTGTGATAGTGATCTCTGCCCAGAACACCATCATGACGGCGATCCAGGCGGAAGAGGCCGCCGCCTACGATTACCTGCCCAAACCCTTCGATCTGCCGGATCTGATGAAGCGGACGGCCCGTGCCATAGAGGCCCGAGGACGCGCCGCAGCGGCACGGCCTGAACAGGATGAGCGACCCGATGAGCTGCCGCTCGTTGGGCGGACCGAGGCAATGCAAGGGCTCTACCGCGTGGTGGCGCGCTTGATGAACACCGATCTTCCAGTGCTGATCACCGGAGAATCTGGCACCGGAAAATCCCTGATTGCGCGGGCGATCCATGATTTCTCCGACCGACGGACGCTGCCATTCGTGACAGTGACGCCGTCAGATCTGGCGGATCTCGAAGGTCCGGCGAAAGTCATGTCGCGGGCCAAAGGCGGTACTGTCGTGCTGGACGAAGTGGGGGATCTGCCTTCCGACGCACAGGGGCGCGTCGTTCGGATGATGGATGCGCCGGGGGATCATGTGCCCCGCTTTATGGCCACAAGCCTGGGGCGGTTGGCCGACAAGCTCGAAGGCGGCGATCTGCGTGAAGATCTTTACTACCGTCTTTCGGGCGCTGTTGTGGATGTGCCAAGCCTGCGCACGCGCGTCGATGATATCCCTTTGCTGGTCGACCACTTCATGGCACGGGCCGAGCGCGATGGCTCGCCCACGCGGACATTGTCGGCGGAGGCGATGGAGCTGATGCGCGCCTACAGTTGGCCGGGCAATGTGCGCCAGTTGGAAAACATGGTGCAGCGCATCGGGCTTACGGCGCGGGGCGTCGAGATCACGCGCTCTGAGATTGAAAGCGTGCTGGGCAATCAACCGGCGGCGGCCCCGGTCGTGGGGCAGGGCGGGGGTGAGAGCCTGTCGGAATCCGTTGAGCGCCATTTGAAGCGCTACTTTGATCTGCACGGCAACACGTTGCCGCCGCCCGGGCTCTATGCCCGCATCCTCAAAGAAATGGAGATGCCGCTCATTGAAATTGCCTTGGATGCGACGCGGGGAAATCAGGCAAAATGCGCTGATTTGCTCGGTATCAACCGCAATACTTTGCGCAAGAAGATCACCGATTTGGATATTCGCGTGACACGGCGCCGTAAGTTGATGTAAAACTGCAACAGAACTGTTGCTGGGAATCGCGAAAGGCATCGCGCCTAGCTACATGTTGGGTTGCCCGAGCAGGCATCGACTAACGGATGGGGTAGACGCGTGGCGGTAAAGACACGCCAATTGTCTTGGGATACTGTAAGCCGGATCAGGCGCTTACGCCGCGTGCAAACCGCCGCGACCTTCAGCTTGGCCGTGATGGGCCCGGTCTTGGCGCTGCTCACCTATCTGGTCATGGGCCCCTTGGATCAGGGGGCGTCGTCCAATTACCTGCGCATCGTTCTGCTGATCGATCTGATCTATGTGATCATGGTGGCCGCTCTGGTGGGCCAGAATCTCGTGCAGATGGTGGCTGCCCGGCGGCGGCAATCAGCGGGATCCCGCCTGCATTTGCGGCTCACTGGCGTCTTTGCCGTGATGGCGCTTTTGCCGACCATCACGGTGGCTGTTTTTGCGACCTTATCCGTGAATATGGGCCTTGAGGCGTGGTTTTCTGACCGGGTGGGCCGTGTGGTCGACAACTCGGTGCTGGCCGCCCAGGCCTATGAGGATGAGCACCGCCGGGATCTTGAGCAAGACGCGCGGGCCTTGGCCTCTCTTATCGACGCGACGCACCGCGCCGCAGTGTTCCTGGACGACGGTGAGCTGCGGCAAATCCTGTCGCGGGGTCAGCGCGGCATTCAACGGGGTCTGCGTGAGGCGTTTGTCATCGATGGCACGGGCGCAATCCGCGCGCGAGGAGAGCGGTCCTATCTCTTTGATTACGAAGAGCCTACCACGGGTCAGATTTCTAAAGCGCAAGACGCGGGCGTGATGATCATCCAGGACTGGGACAACAATGAGTTTCGCGCGCTCTTGCCGCTGGAAGAAATCCCGGACAGATATCTCTATGTCAGCCGCGAAGTCGATGGCGCGATCCTGAGCTTGTTGGATGAAACCCAAGAAACGGCGGTGTTCTACCAGCAACGTGAAAGCGAACGCGGCCGCGTGCTGTTTGAATTTGGCCTACTCTATGTGGGCTTTGCCGTCATTTTGATCTTGGCGGCGATCTGGCTGGGCATGTGGTTTGCGGAACGACTGTCGCGCCCGGTTGGGCGGCTCACGTCGGCGGCGCAACGGGTCGGCGAGGGCGATCTCGACGTGCGGGTGCGCGAAGAACATGGTGACGATGAGATCGCGCAGTTGTCGTCTTATTTCAATCAGATGACGCGACAACTTAAAGGCCAGAGGGACCGCCTCTTGGCCAACACAGAGCAGATTGAGCGTCGACGGCGCCTCTTTGATTCCGTGTTGGGGTCTGTGTCTTCCGGCGTGGTCGGTCTGGATTCGGAAGGCCGCGTGACGTTTGTAAACCGCGCGGCGGAGCGACTTCTGGCGTGGGATGTGGAAAACCAACAGCAGTTGGCGCTCAGCGTCGCCATCCCTGAATTTGCCGCGCTCTTTGACAAGCTGCAAACAACCTCCAGCGGCTTTGCACAAGAAGAGATCAAGGTGAGCCGGGGCGGGCGGATGGAAAACCTGCTGGTGCGGATGTCGACGCGCACCCGTGATGACGCAACAGCCGAAGGGTTTGTGGTGGCCTTTGATGATGTGACCGATCTGGTGACGGCGCAGCGCATGGCCGCATGGGGAGATGTCGCGCGCCGCATCGCCCATGAGATCAAAAACCCGCTCACGCCCATCAAGCTCTCAGCGGAGCGCATCAAGCGCAAATTTGGCAGGCAGCTGGAACAAGAAGAGGCCGATGCCCTGGAGCAGCTCACCGATGTGGTGGTGCGCCAGACCGATGATTTGCGCCGTATCGTGGATGAGTTTTCAAAATTCGCGCGCATGCCTGAGCCGCAGACCCGCAATGAGGATCTGAGCGCGCTCTTGCGCGAGGCCGTGGTCTTGCAGGAGGCAGGTCAACCCGACGTGCGCTTTGTGACGGATTTTCATGACAATGATATCTGGGCAGAGCTGGATGCCACAATGATCGCCCAAGCGCTGACCAATTTGATCAAGAACGCCGGAGAAGCGATTGAAAGCCTTCAGGAAAAAGGCGCGCCGGAGGGCCATGTGCCGCAAGTGATGGTGACCAGTCGGCTTGAGCGCGATGAGGCCGTCATCGAAATCTCAGACAACGGGATCGGCCTGCCAGAAGATCGGTCGCGTCTCTTTGAGCCCTACGTGACGACCCGCGAGAAAGGGACGGGGCTCGGGCTGCCGATCGTGAAGAAGATCATCGAAGAACATAGCGGAACGCTTTCTCTAGAGGATGCAGTTCCCTTTGAAGATGGGGCCCATGCGGGCGCCAAGGCTGTGGTGCGCCTGCCTATTTTGGCGGCCATGGCACAAGACATTGAACCAAAACAACAAGCTGTGTGAGGAATTATGGGCGATATTCTAATTGTTGACGACGAACGAGATATTCGTGAACTGATCTCAGATATCTTGAAGGACGAAGGCTTTACCACCCGCTTGGCGGGCAACTCAGATGAGGCCATGGCGCAGATATCGGGTGAACAGCCGGCGCTTTTGATCCTGGATATCTGGCTGAAAGACAGCAACATGGACGGGATAGACATCCTCAAGACCGTCAAGCGGGATTACCCTGACGTGCCTGTCGTGATCATCTCTGGCCACGGCAATATCGAGATTGCTGTCGCGGCGATCAAACAAGGCGCATACGACTTTATCGAAAAGCCCTTCAACATCGACCAATTGCTGGTCGTGATCCGCCGGGGCATGGAAACCAGCCGTCTCAGGCTCGAAAATCACGCGCTGCGTCGGCAAGGCAGTGAACCGGCTGTGATGCTGGGAGACAGCCCCGCCTATCGCACGATGATCAGTCAGCTTGACAAGGTCACCAAATCCAACGGGCGCGTGATGCTGAGCGGGCCGTCGGGATGCGGCAAAGAGCTTGCGGCTCGATACATCCATGCCAATTCAAACCGGGCGGATGCGCCATTTGTCTCGGTCAGTTGCGCGACGATTGAGTCAGACCGGATGGAGGAGGTGCTCTTTGGTCGAGAGTCCGATGAGCGCGGCATTGAAAGCGGTCTTTTGGAGCAGGCCAATGG
Source organism: uncultured Roseovarius sp. (assembly GCA_937884705.1). Taxonomy (GTDB): domain Bacteria; phylum Pseudomonadota; class Alphaproteobacteria; order Rhodobacterales; family Rhodobacteraceae; genus Roseovarius. The sequence goes on from CAKZYL010000375.1 coordinate 15,464, forward strand.
TGGCGTGATCTATTTTGACGAGGTGGCCGATATGCCCGTCGGCACCCAGTCTAAAATCCTGCGCGTTCTCGTGGATCAGACGTTTTTGCGCGTGGGCGGGGCGGACAAAGTACAGGTCGATCTGCGGGTGATCTCGTCGACCAGCCGTGATCTGGAGGCAGAAATCAATGCCGATCGCTTCCGCCGTGAACTTTACCACCGTCTGAACGTTGTGCCGATCGACGTGCCCTCGCTGGAAGAGCGGCGTGAGGATATCCCGCACTTGGCCAACCATTTCATTGAGATGCTGAACCGTGATCAGGGGCTGTCGATGCGCGCGATCAGCAGCGAGGCGAGCGCGCTTTTGCAGACCATGAGCTGGCCCGGCAATGTGCGCCAATTGCGCAATGTCATTGAGCGCGTGCTGATCCTCGGCGATGGATCTGGCGATATCGAGGCCAAAGAGCTGCCGGGCGAGACAGAGGCGCCCGCTGATGATGGCCGTGTCGTTCTGTCGGGCACCGTTGCAACTATGCCGTTGCGCGAGGCCCGCGAGGCGTTTGAGCGTGAGTACCTGCTGACGCAGATCAATCGCTTCGGCGGCAATATAAGCCGCACGGCAGAGTTTGTCGGCATGGAGCGCAGTGCGCTGCACCGCAAGCTCAAGTCTTTGGGTGTCGTGACGGGCAATAAAACGCAGTTGCGCAGCCATCCAGCGGAAGATTACGCGACCGCCGCGTCTTGAAGACATCCGCTGTGCGTTGACGGGGCAGGAAGAGCCGAAAGGGCTTTACCCTTGCTCCGTGCGCGCCACAGGTTTGGCCAGCTCGCGATCAACCAGCCGCTCGAACACGCCGCGCGGCTTGGTGCCCCGGGCCAGCAGGTCGTAGAGGACAGGCGTCACAAACAGCATCAGCACACTGGACATCAATAGCCCCGCGATGATCACTGTGCCGATCGAAGACCGGCTTTCTGCACCTGCGCCCGTCGCAAGGATCAACGGCAGCGCGCCCAGAACAGTGGAGGTGACCGTCATCACGATCGGGCGCAATCTCAAAGCAGAGGCGCGCAGGATGGCGTCGCGCACCGGCAAGCCCTGGTCCCGCAATTGATTGGCGAACTCGACGATCAAGATGCCGTTCTTGGCCACCAGCCCCACCAAAAGGATGATCCCGATCTGGCTGTAGATATTGAGTGACAGCCCCCCAAACGCGATGGCATAGATCGCGCCAGCGAGACCCGCAGGCACGGTTAGCATGATCGTGATCGGGTGGGTGAAACTTTCAAACTGTGCGGCCAAGACCAGGAAAACGATCACCATGGCCAAGGCCAAAACAAAGGTCATGCCCGACGACGTGTCCTTGAAGGTGCGCGATTGACCCTCAAAACCTAGGTTTGCACCCGCCGGCAGGATGTCCTCGGCAATGGTCTCAATCTCATCGAGAACCGTGCCAAGATTATAGCCTGGCGCCACGGCGCCCGACAGTTGGATGGATGGCAGCCGATCGAACCGTCGCAAAGAGGGGGCGGCGGCATTTTCCTTGAGCGTGACAATCGCACCCAGAGGCACCAGCGTTTCCCCGTCGCCCGCGCGTATGAACAGGTTGTCGATGTCTGAGGGTCCATCACGATCGGATTTCTCAGCCTGCAGGATCACCGGATACTCGCGCCCGCGGCTCACAAAGGTTGTCACGTCGCGCGAGGCCAGCATGGTCTGCAAGGTGTTGGCCACAACCTCAATCGGAATGCCCAGATCATCAGCGCGGTTGCGGTCGATATCCAAATCGAGCTGTGGCAGGTTCTCTTCGTAATTGATGTCGGGGTTTGACAGACCGGGGATATCCTGCGCCCGGTCCCGCAGTTCCAAGGCCCAGCGTTCCACGGACTCAAAGTCAGGGCCACCGATGACGATGCGCACAGGACGTGAGTTGCCCCGCAAACCAAGGCCCGCAGGCGTCACAGGAAACCCACGCGCGACGGTCACACGCCCCATTTCCGGGCGGATCTCGGACACAAGCTCATCCACGGGGACGTCACGCTCTTCCCAAGGCACCAATCGGTACACAACAAAAGAGCGCCACGCCCGGTTGCCCCAGCCGGTATAGGTAAACACCGTTTCGATGACGCCGTCATCAACATGCGGCTGCAGGATCTCTTCAACCTGTCGCGCGGCCAGATCGGAATATTCCAACGTGCTGCCCTGCGGTGCGGTGAGGGGGACGAAACCCACGCCGCGATCCTCTTTGGGGGCCAGCTCACGGGGTAGACCTTCGTAAAAGAGAGCCGCCCCGGCGGTGACGCTTCCGGCAACGACCAGCACGACGAGTGGCATGCGCAGGGCCTGTGCCAGCATGCGTTGGTAAAGCGCGGCAAGCCCTGTGATCTCTGCTGTCTTGGCCCGTCCGGGCTTGGCGCGCGCGAGAATGCGGGAGGCCAGGGCGGGGCAGGCCGTGAGCGCGACAAAGGTTGAGATCGCCACAGTCCCGGCCAGCACCCAGCCGAATTCCACGAAAAGCCGCCCGACCTGACCGGGCATAAAGGACAAGGGGACGAAGACGGCGATCAACGTCATCGAGGTTGCGATCACCGCAAATGTCACCTGTTCCGAGCCGCGCAGCGCCGCAACCAGCGGGCTTTCTCCGTTTTCAATGCGGCGCTGAATGTTTTCGAGCACCACAATGGCATCATCAACCACCAGCCCAATGGCCAAAAGGAGCGCCAAAAGGGTCAGCGTGTTGAGAGAAACCCCCCACGCGCCGATCAGGATGAAACAGCCGAACAGGGATACAGGAATGCCCACAGCCGGGAACAGGGTCGCGCGCGCTGAGCGCAGGAA
>CAKZYL010000376.1 GCA_937884705.1 uncultured Roseovarius sp.
TCTCCGCGAGGGAGTTACAGTCCCCTGCCACACCTTGCGGCCTGTCGCCCACTGCCGCGTGGTATTAGAAGCCGAGGTCTGACCCGTCAACCCGAAAATATCTGGACGTTGGCGCTGTGGCGGCGCATGGTGCGTGCTCTTTGAATGATCACGCGTGAGGCGCAGATGGCTGCAAAAAAACCCACCAAGAAACCCGCGTGGGTCGTGGTAAAAGAACAGGCTAAACGCGCCGCATCGCACGAGACGGTCTGGCTTTTTGGGTTGCATGCCGTGCGCGACGCTTTGCTGAACCCGGCCCGTGTAAAGCTGCGCCTCATTGTGACCCAGAATGCAGCGGCCAAGCTTTCTGATGCGATAACAGAGGCGCGGATTGAGCCCGAACTGGTCGATGCGCGGCGATTTACGGCGCCCCTTGATCCGCAATCGGTGCATCAAGGTGCGGCATTGGAGGTGCAGCCTTTGGCGTGGGGAGCTTTGGACGAGCTGTGCCTGGGCGATGGATCCAGCCCGCCGCGCGTTGTGGTGCTTGATCGCGTCACGGATCCGCACAATGTCGGGGCAGTCTTGCGCTCGGCCGAGGTGTTTGGCGCCTGTGCTGTCATTGCACCGCGCCATCATGCGGCGCCCGAAACAGGAGCCCTGGCAAAAGCGGCGAGCGGGGCCTTGGAGCGGCAACCCTATCTGCACGTGAGAAACTTGGCACAGGCAATTTCGGACCTGCAAAGCATGGGGTATTTTGTTGTGGGCTTTGCGGGAGAGGCAGAGACGGCGCTCGAATCGGCGCTGTCGGACATCTCAGATCGCCCAGTGGCATTGGTGTTTGGGGCAGAGGGGCCGGGTTTGCGGGCCAAGACACGCGACAGTGTGGATGTGTTGGTGCGAATCCCGTTTGCTGCGGGTTTCGGCTCTTTGAATGTTTCAAACGCCGCTGCTGTCGCGCTCTATGCCAGCCGTCGATGAGATGCCCCTCTTGAAGCGCTCCGCGCGCGGCTTTTATTGGAGGTAAGAGCAAGGAGCCAAAGCGGCATGGGCAGAAAAATCGCAACCTGCAACTATTGCGGCACCCGTGCTGTTTTGGTGTTCGACGAGGCCCGCCATGAATTGACCTGCTCGGCCTGTGGGGCGCCACTTCATGATATGAAGTTTATGCCGCAAGATCCGGAAAAAAATAAGAAAAAAAGTGCGAGGACTCAGGCTTCGAAATACGCGCCATCCGCTGCGGTGACGGGGCCCTCAGGGAAATCGGGCTCTGGAAAACCAGCCAGGACATTCAATGAGAAGAAACCTGGCAGAAAGAAAAAGAAGAAAACTTTTTTCAAGCGCGTGCTGGAAGAAATCATTGATGAGATAGAGGATATTTTCGACTGACGGCCCAGGAGTGCCGGACAGAACACGCGCCGTCTTCACGGCTGTATTACTGCCTCTTTTTATTCTGAAAGTGAGACCTATCTAGAGATCAGGGATGCCGGTACGGAACACCGGCACTACCCTTCACTGTCCCTCGTTCCGCGACTGGCGCCCAGATACAAATCTGGGCGCTTTTTTTATCGCTGAACCCAGTATCCGACACAACATGACTGAAATCTACCCTGTTTCCTTTCTGCGTTGGGTTTTGATGCAAACGCGCCGCATCGCCGTTGTGGCGATGTCTCTCAATGTGGTGCGGCCCAGTTATTTTGTTGGGCGATATCTGGCGCCTAAACAGTTTGACGTGGTGCCGGTCAATCCGGTTCATGCCGGCAAGATCGTCTTCACTCAGACGGGGGCGGCGACACTGTCGGACATTGATGGCGACGTGGACATGGTTGATTTCTTTTATCTGTCAGACCATGTGCCGCCTATTGTCGAGGACGCGCCTTCGTCTCTTCCAAACCCGCGGACCGTTTGGATGCAAATTGGCGTCTCAAACGCTGGCGCTGCTGATTTGGTGCGTTCGCGGGGCGTCAACCTTATCATGAACCGGCGCCCCGAGATTGAGTATCAACGTCTCTGTGGAGAAACACGCATGGTGTGGTTCCGTACGGGCGTTACTTCGTCCAAGCTGTGAGCGACTGGCTGTCCTGCTCAAGTGATGTTGGTATCTCAGGATTTTGTGTTGCGCGTGGCTTTCTCGGCCAGCCCCGATTGGGCCTGGCGTGCTTCCAACTCCGTCATCACATCGGCAACGCTGATATCCCTTGATCGCAGCATCACAAGCAAGTGAAAAAAAACATCCGCGGCCTCTGACGTCAGTTTCTCCCGATCGCCGCGCACCGCCTCAATCAGGCACTCGATGGCCTCCTCGCCGAACTTTTCCGCCACCTTTTCAGGCCCTTTGGCCAAAAGCTCTGCGGTCCAGCTGTCTTCTATACTGGCCAATGCTCGCGCGGCGATGATGCGTTCGAGCTCTTCGAGGGTCATGCGCCGATCCTCACCGGGATGCCCGCAGCCGCCATGTGCGCCTTGGCTTGGGCGATCGTGAAATCCCCGAAATGGAAGATCGAGGCCGCCAAAACCGCAGATGCGCCGCCGTCGCGCACGCCGTCCACCAGATGGTCGAGCGTGCCGACACCGCCCGAGGCGATCACAGGGATCGACACGGCGTCCACAATTGCGCGCGTGAGAGGCAGGTTGAACCCGGCGCGCGTCCCATCGCGATCCATGGAGGTGAGAAGAATTTCGCCAGCGCCCATGGCTGCGACCGTTTTGGCGAACGCGACCGCGTCGATACCTGTCGGTTTGCGCCCTCCATGGGTGAAAATTTCCCAACGTCCCGGCGCTACGGTTTTTGCATCAATCGCCACCACAATGCACTGGCTGCCAAACCGCGCTGCCGCATCGGACACAACATCGGCGTTGGCCACAGCTGCGGAGTTGAAGCTCACTTTGTCCGCGCCGGCGAGCAGCAGATCGCGCACGTCTTCATGGGTGCGGACACCGCCGCCAACCGTGAGCGGAATGTAGCAGGCCTCTGCTGTGCGGCGCACGACATCAAACATCGTGCCACGGTTTTCGTGGGTTGCGTGAATATCGAGAAAGCAGAGCTCATCGGCGCCAGCGGCGTCATAAGCGCGTGCGGCGTCCACAGGGTCGCCTGCATCGCGCAGGTTGACGAAATTTACGCCCTTCACCACGCGTCCGTCGGCCACATCAAGGCAGGGTACAATCCGCGTTTTGAGCATGTTTGCGCCGTCTTTATCGGTTCATGGTTCGGTCACGGGGATTTTTATGGGCAAATCACTCAACATGCCAGAGGATGTGCACAACGAAATACATCGAGGAGAACCTGTCATGTTCCGGATTTTTGCAACTTTGCTTTGCGCGACGCTATCGCTGCCCGCTTGGGCCACCAACGACGATTTGGTCAAAGTAAAGGCCAGCGGCGATGTGGCCAAGACCATGGACGCGCTGGAGGCGGCTGTGACGGGTGCGGGCGCCACGGTTTTCGCGCGCGTTGACCATGCTGATGGTGCGTCAAAGGTGAATTTGGATCTCGCCCCCTCTCAGGTTTTGATTTTTGGAAACCCGAAGCTGGGCACGCCTGCGATGCAGAATGACCCGCTTGCCGGGCTCTTCTTGCCTTTGAAAGTGCTGGTCTACCGGGATGGTGCGGGTCAGGTTTGGTTGGCTTATGAAGATCCTCGCGCGATGTTTGAGGATCTGGGAGGGATCCCTGAGGATGCCAAATACCTTGATATGATGACAGGGGCTTTGGCAAAACTCACCGGTAAGGCGGCTGGTCTTTAGCCAGCTGGGGATTAAAATCCGCGAAATTCAGCGAGCCGCATATCCTCATCTACCTGGAACGCGTCTAGATCGTTCTCTGCCCTGCTCACGCTGGCAGATCCGAAGTCCGAGGCATCTGCATCGAGGCTGCCAGTAAAGGATCCCATTTGAATGGGCGCTTGATCTCGATTGACCCTGAACCTTGTCAGACTTGACGAAAGTTCAGAGGATTTTTGATTGAGTGCGGTCGATGATGCGTTGACCTGTTGAGCGGCTGCGGCATTCTGCTGCGTCACCAAATCGAGCTGCGTGACGCCGTTATTGACCTCATCAATGCCAAGAGCTTGTTCCCTCGCTGCCGCCGCGATGTCGGACATGACCGACTGCATCTCAATGTTGTTTTTCAGGATCAATTCCAACCGTTCCCCAGTATTTTTGACAAGTTTGCTGCCTTGCGTCACCTGCATTGCGCTGTCTGTGATCAACTGATTGATCTCCGTGGCAGACTCCGAGGCGCGTTGCGCCAGGGAACGCACTTCGGATGCAACCACCGCAAACCCCTTGCCCGCCTCACCCGCGCGCGCGGCTTCAACCCCTGCGTTGAGCGCCAAGAGGTTGGTTTGAAACGCAATGTCATCGATGACCCCAATGATGCGCCGCACATTGTCACTGCTTTGTTCGATGAGGTTCATGGCGTCCATGGCTTCACGCACAATCTTTGCGCCGCTTTCCGCCTGATCGCGGTTGTCGCGGCCTGCCTTTTCAGCTTGATCAGCGCGGTCACTGGTGCTCTTGACGCTTTCGGTGAGTTGGTTGAGCGCCGCGGCAGACTGCTCAAGCGTGGCGGCCTGGGTCTCTGCCCGTGATGCCAGATCATCGGACGCCTGGTGCATTTCACCCGCACCTGATTCGACGGCCTCCACCGTCTCATGCATGTCGGCAATGGTCGCGCCCATTTCTTCCAGAACAGAGTTGTAGCTTATGCGAAGCCCGTCATACTCTTGGGGAAATGGGTTAGAGGCTGGGTTTTCGATGCTTTCGGTAAGATCCCCATGCGCCAGCCGCTCCAATCCCTGGCCGATCTCATCCACGACACGGCGCTGCACGGCATATACATCCTGCTCGGATCTGTGCGCGTCAGCCAGTTTCTGAAGGGTAGTTTCCTGCTCGTCCTGCAGCGACTGTGCCTGTGCAAGGCTGTTGCGGAACTCTTGCAGTGTGCCAGCCATGTCGCCGATAACGTCCGTGGTATTGATGTGGGGGATTTCCTGATCGTACTGCCCATCGGCCATCGCTTGCATGACGTGCTGGAGATCGCGGATCGGCTTTAGAACTAGGTTTAGGACAAAGGCAACCACGCCTGCGATCATCGCGCTAAGCACTGCGATCACAGCCGCGGATGTGAGTGCGGCAGCTTGCATCTGCGCCGTTGCTTTTTCGTTGTCGATGCTTGCTTCTAGTGCGCCGATCATGATGCCGGCCTGGTTCAAGATTGGACGCCAATTGCCCGAATACTGTTTGCCATTGACTTCAAACTGACCTGTCCCTGCATCCAAGTCGCTTCCGAGATTTTCAAGGATGAGCCTGGCGGTATTCGGTGAGACCGGACCCAAGGCGTTTCCAGGCAAGGATGTGGTAGTGCGAGAAAAGCTGCCGGAGGCGGTATCGTAGGACAGCAGGGACACATCCACCTGGGTTTTCTCAGAAACGAGCTCAATAACCGTCTTCAAGTCAGTGTCGGGCAGGCCGTCCCAGATCAGTGCCTCAGTTCCCCCCTGATCATTCGGAGTGACAGAAGGCACAGAGATGTCCGAACTTCGCTGTGCCTCGATGATCAAACGGTCACTGAGAACGTTTATGCCTACAGATGTTTCAAAGTCCTTGCCGTTTTCAATCGCTGTGCGTTGGAATAATCCGGTAACAATCGCGAAAATGATCATGGATACGATGACTGTAATCACCGTCGTCAACAAAACCTTCGCGTTCAACGTCACCTTACGCAACATGTTGCCATCCTTTTCTGTCCTACGGGCATGGGCGTTCTGCTTAGGCGCCATTTGTTTAAGAAGCGGTTGCGAAATGCGCCTCTTTCAGACGCTTGCAAAAAATTTTCAGAACAACTCGATGCTTCCCGTTTCCTGTGGGATGTTTCTCACGGGTGTCGCTTGTGGAACAGCCGCTGCATTTCGCAGAATTTCGACCTCGGCAACACCTGTCGCAGGCCGATACATGAGCCTCCGCCCGCATGTGCCGCCAACATCAGTTTTGGTAAGTTCGAAGCCTTCCTCTGAGACGAACTGCCGCGCAAACTGTGCGTTGTTCAGGCCAATATTGCCGCCTGACTTGATCACTTTTGCGCCGCCAAAGATCTGTACTTGCAGGTTGTGCCGTGCGGCGCCCGCGCGCAGCAACGCGTTGACGAGCTGTTCCATGGCATGCGCCCCGTATTTGATCTCTTGCCTCGCACCTGGGTCTTGACCGGGGAGGAGGAAGTGATTCATGCCGCCAAGTCGCGTGATCGGGTCGTAGAAGCATGTTGCAATGCAGGATCCCAAAACGCATACCTGAACGTCGTTTGTCGACTTTGAGATGCGAAACTCGCCTTGTTTGACGCTGCATAGGTTGTCTGTCGATTTAAGCATTTTGAACTTTTGCTTCCGTTTTGGCCGCAGCTTTCAGCACGGCTCTGGAGATATCCCAATCCGGTAGCTGCTCCTGCACAGCGCCAATTTCCGTGGCAGCGCGCGGCATGCCATAGACGGTGCAGCTCGCTTCGTCTTGTGCAATTGTCCATCCGCCTTGATTTCGAATGTCTTGCAAGCCCTGGGCCCCATCGCAGCCCATGCCAGACAGCAAAACGCCAACGCAGTCCGCCCCCAGGTGCTGCGCGGCGGAGGTAAACAGAACGTCCACAGAAGGTCTGTGGCCATGCCGTCGCGGCCCCGGCTCAAGGTGGCAGCGACGACCGCGATGGCTTACAACCAGGTGCTCTTGCTCTCCTGGAGCCATCAGAATGCGCCCTGTCTCCAGTCGATTGTCAGTATCGGCGGCACGGACCGTTGCCGCGCAAATGCGATCTAGGCGCCGCGCCAAGCCTGGCAGAAACGCGGCTTGGATATGTTGTACAATCACAGTAGGCGGCCCATTGGCCGGGTAGCGGGACAGAACTTCGATCAACGCCTCAATGCCGCCTGTTGAGGCGCCGATCACCACAACTTTCCAGTCTTGAGGGTGGTCAGGTGACGGTTTGGCCCGTGGCGCTGCCGGGGCGCTGCTGGCACGAGCGCGACGCGCCGCGCGGAAGGTCCAGACACTCCTCAGATGGCTGGTCAGGTTCCGTAGATCAATCTGATGCTCTGGCGGAATGCCTCCGATCTTCCGGCCGTCGCAGAGGATGTACCACTCAATGGAAAGCGCTGCGAGCAGGGAAAAAAACATTGGTAAACCAGAGGCATGGGCGTCACTTTGATCTAAGAGCACGAGATCGGGATGGGCATGTTCGGACAGGTTGTAGGCCTCTGTCAGGTCAAAGGCATGGGCGATTTTCGCCTTGGGATACACTCGGCGTATGTCCGCGAAAATGTTGACGCAAGTGGCTCGATCCTGTTGCACGACGAGTATATGTGGCTTTGCCTGCGAAGAGTGCACCAGTAGATCCGTTCTCGATAAATGCTCGCACTGGCTTAGGGCATTGGGCCTTAAGAATTCGAAAATGCATAATGTGAATTTTACGGATTTGCGGGCAAGCAACCGCATACGGGTTAACGGATTTTTTGTGTGTTGCTTCGACACTCCGCCGCAAAGGTGAATGAGACAGATGCTTCGTCCTGCGCGGACACTCACCATCTTCACTTTGCACACGCCACTGAACAGGCATTTAAGAGGAGCGCGCATGCGAGACAACGATTTGCACCTGCCCGAACATTTTGACGGCACTCATGTGCGACAGGTGGCAGATGAGCTTCTCAAGCGTCGGGGCCAGTCTTTGGAGCTAAAGGCATCGCGGGTGAAGACCGCCGGTGCGTTGGGGTTACAGATGTTGGTCGCGACAGCTAAGCAGTGGGCGCAAGATGATCTTAGCTTTCGCTTGACCGGCGCGTCGGATCAGCTCTTGCACGCGGCAGACGCGCTCGGAATTCCACTCAAAGATTTAGGTTTGACCGAAGGGCAGGTGGCGTCATGAGCCTCAAGATTCTCGCCATTGACGATTCCCGCACCATGCGAAACCTTCTTCGGGCAACACTTTGCCCGGCCGGGTTTGATGTGGACATCGCCGAAGACGGCGAAGACGGGCTGAAGCGTTTTGATGAAACCGATCCTGACATTGTCATCACAGATATAAACATGCCACGCCTGGACGGATTTGGGTTCATCGAGGCTGCGCGTCAACGCAAGCGAAACCGGGTTGTTCCCATATTGGTGCTCAGCACGGAATCCGGGGATGACATGAAGGCACGCGCACGCGCATCCGGCGCCAGTGGTTGGATTGTCAAACCATTCGACGAAGAGAAATTGCTTTGGGCGATCGAACGGGTTGCGCAAAAGGGTTAGATCCATGAGCGGTGCTGACAAAGAGGATATCCGAAGCAGTTTGTTTGAGGAGTGCGAAGAGCTTCTTGAGGCAACGCAAGACGGTCTGAACGCCATGGCGGACGATCCGGAGGATGCTGAAGCGATCAATATCGTTTTCCGCGCTGTGCACTCTATCAAGGGCGGTGCCGGGGCCTTTGGTCTGGAAGCGGTCGTTGACTTTGCCCATAAATTCGAAAGCGCTCTGGACACGCTGCGATCCGGCCAGGCGGACCTTACCGACGATGTGATCGACCTATTGCGCCACTGCGGGGACAATCTTGCTGATCTGGTGGACAACGCGCGCAACGGTGACAATGCCTCGTTTGCGTCCTCCAAACAGCTGGAGGAGCGTCTTTTGGAGATCACCGGCGATCTCGAGCAAGAGGACCTGCCCGAGTTCAATCCGATCACCATAAGTCTGGACGCTGACCCTTTAAGCGACGTTGGTCCTTCTCGTTACACCATAGAAATTGAGGCCAAACCGGCCCTGTTTGCTGGGGGAAATGAACCTGCCGTGCTTTTCACGGCCCTGCGTCGTTTGGGCGATGTTGAGGTGAAGGCCGCGCTTGACGCTGTACAACCTCTCTCGGATCTGGATGTCAGAGCATGCGCCATTACATGGCAGATCACCCTCACCACTGACGGAAGTGAAGCAGATATCAAAGACGTCTTTGAGTTCGTCGAAGATTGCTGTGAGCTTACGATTGCCTTGGAAGACACGGATGATCCCGCAGAGGAAATTGCAAAGCTTGGATCGGATTTATCGGCCCTGGGCGATAGGGATGTACCGGCCACGCCGAGCTTGAGCGACCTGGTTCAAGATGTTGATGAGGAAAAGGCGAAAAAAGAAGAAAAGCCGAGCGCAGGGGCTGCCATGCCCAAGGCTCAGGCTGCGCGCACGGATGCGTCGTCAAAGGCAAAGTCCTCCAGCACCATCCGAGTTGATCTGGACCGGATTGACAAATTGATCAACCTGGTTGGCGAATTGGTGATCAAAGAGGCTATGCTGTCGCAATCGATAGACGAATTGGACATGGCCCGAGGGTCCGGCGTGTCCGCATCTCTCGACAGTCTCAAACAGATCGCGAGCGAGATCCAGGAAGCAGTTATGGCTATCCGCGCGCAGCCAGTGAAGCCCATGTTTCAAAGAATGGCGCGCATCGTACGAGAAGCGGCGTCTGCCACTGGTAAGCGCGTGCGTTTTGTGACCATCGGAGACTACACCGAAGTCGATAAAACCGTGATCGAACGATTGGTGGATCCGCTGACCCATATGATCCGAAACGCGGTCGATCATGGGCTGGAGAGGCCCGAAGATCGCAAAGCCGCTGGCAAGCCGCAGGAGGGCACCATCACCTTGAGCGCGGCACACCGGTCTGGACGGGTGTTGATCGAAGTTGTGGATGACGGCGGTGGGATCACTCGCGACTTTGTCCGCAACCTTGCCATGGACCGCGGCCTGATCTCTGAGGCCGATACGCTTGCTCCCAATGAGATTGACAACCTGTTGTTCATGCCGGGGTTTTCATCCAAAGCGGAAGTCTCAGAGCTGTCTGGTCGCGGTGTCGGCCTCGATGTTGTGCGCAGCGCAATTCAGAAACTTGGCGGTCGCGTAGCCATCCATTCCGACCCCGGCGAGGGTGCAACCTTTTCCATCAGCTTGCCGCTCACGCTGGCTGTGCTCGAAGGCATGGTCGTTGAGGTTGGGGGTGAAACAATGGTGGTGCCGATTTCTTCTGTTCAGGAGACGCTGACCCCAACACGCAATGATCTGGATACGCTTGGTGTCGACAGCGTCGTGCTCAGAAATCGCGGCGAGCTGGTGCCGGTCATCGATTTGGGCGCCTATTTTGGCTTCCGCACGGCGCCGAGCACCTTGGAGGATCACGTTCTGCTGCTCATCGCATCAGATCAGGGGCCACGTTACGCCCTGGTCGTGGATGCGATCCAAGACCAAAGGCAGGTCGTGATTAAAAGCCTGGAAACAAATTATCAGCAGATCAGCGGCGTGGCCGCGGCTACGATCCTCGGGGACGGGCGCATCGCCTTGATCATAGATGCAGACACAATCATGCGCGATCTGGGGTCGAGCGGTCCTGGCGACAAACAGATGAAAATGGCGGGGTAACCATGCAAGACGCAATTTTGGAAGGCGCCGGGCGCAGTTTGGAAGTGGTCGCATTTCGCGTCGCGGACCAGGATTTTTGTTTTGATCTGGCCTCCGTGCGGGAGATCCGAGGCTGGACATCAACCACGATGCTGCCCCATGCCCAACCTTATGTGAAAGGCGTGATCAATCTTCGCGGATCTGTTGTGCCCGTGATTGATCTGTCACAACGCCTTGGTTTTGGGGCTGCAGATCCCGGCGCGCGTCACGTGATCATCATCGCCGTGGTGTCCAACCAGACAGTGGGTCTTTTGGCGGAGGTTGTGTCCGACATTCTCACGGTAAGTGAAAGCGATTTGCAGCCCATACCCGACATCGTCGACGCGCGGGTCCGCGAGTTCATCTCAGGTGTGCTGCTTCAAGATGACAAAATGATCCGACGTCTCGATCTGCACACGATCCTCGACCAAGCAGGCCAACATGCCGCTTGAAGCCTCCATGCCGTCCCTGGAGCACACTCCCCCGTCAAGAGCATTGGGTTTGGGTGATGCCACATTCGATCGCATCGCAGGCTTGGTGCGCACGGAATGCGGCATTGAACTCAGCCAAAGCAAAAGCAATTTGATCGTGTCGCGCCTTGGCCGACGGGTCAAAACCCTGAACCTGATCACCTTTGATGCCTATGTAGATCATATCGAAACTCCGTCCGGCCGCGATGAGCTGAGGCGGATGATCTCATTGCTTACAACCAATGTGACGAAGTTCTTCCGCGAGCCGCACCATTTTGCGGCTCTTCGCGCCGATATTCTGCCAAAGCTCATTGCGAAAGCGCGTTCGGGAGCAAGCGTTCGGATCTGGTCTGCTGGGTGCTCTTCCGGAGAAGAGCCGTTGAGCATTGGGATGGAGACATTGAAACTTTGCCCTCAAGCGTCGGACTTGGACCTGCGCATATTAGGCACTGATCTTGATCCCGTCAGTTTGCAAACGGCGCGGCGCGCATCCTATGACGCATCTTCAATTTCCAACCTGACGATGCAGGATCAAGGTCAGTTTTTTGAGCCCGCAGATGATGGTAAAAACCTTCGCGCGATTTCGGAATTGCGCGATCTCATCACCTATGCAGAGCTGAATTTGATCGGAGAATGGCCGATGGAGCGGCCCTTCGACGTGATTTTCTGCCGCAATGTCGTGATATACTTCGACAACCCCACGCAGGCCACGCTTTGGCCACGCTTTGCCAACGCCCTTCACCGAAAGGGCTCGCTTTTTATCGGACACTCGGAACGGTTGGGCGGCCCTGGGGTATCCAGTTTTGAGCCTTCTGGCATCACGCAGTATCGGCGGATCTGACCACATGAGTATCAGATCACGCATCAGAAAAATGGGAGAGGCTTGTGAGCACGAAAGATCGCTTAACGGTTATGGTTGTCGATGATATGTCCGTCAGCCGCGCTTTGATCATTCAATCCCTTGACGACCTGGGCATCCGGAAGGTTGATTACTGCGTCGATGGCGCGTCTGCTTTCAAGCGGCTGGCCTCACAGCCGGTGCATTTGGTGATTTCGGATTACAATATGCCGGGGGCAAACGGTCTCCAACTTCTGTCGGGTTTGCGCAAGTACAAGACGACCCAAAAGATTGGCTTCATTCTGATTACAGGAATGGCCACGGAGCAGATCGTGGATCAGGGCAATGAGTTGGGGATGAACAATTATCTCAAAAAACCTTTTTCAACCAAAGACTTAAAGTCGTGCATTGAGCGCGTGGTTGGGCCTTTGTAATGGCGGATGCGGGCCCCACGATTGCGTTGCATTGCGTGCTTGAAAACATGGCGCGCGAAGTTGATATTTTGGCGCAAAAGGCATTTGCCATCGATGAAGCGATCGGCGACGCCATTTGCACCGCAGATGCTCTGGAAGCTTTGCCGCTTGAATTGACGCAAGATGTGGATCTGATGCGCCAATCGGCGGAGTGCGTGACCATATTGCTCAAAAACCTCGCGACGATGACCGCCGACGGCCCCTATCCGGCAGATCGTCTTGACGCGGCAGCTCTGACAGAAGGCGTCTACCTGTCGGCCATCCGTGACCGCGTGATCGCCGCGCCAGTCATTCCAAAAGTTGTGCCGGAGAACCATGGAGAGTGGATCGACCTTTAAGGGAAGTCCGATCACCGTCACTATTGGTGGCTACGTGACCGGGCGACGTGCGAGGTATCTTGAGTGATCCCAAAGCCGGCGATCCAAAACCTCGCGCAAAATCTTGACAGAATGGTCAATATCGGCGGTATCCAGATAGAGCGGAGCAAAACCAAAACGCATGATGTTGGGCGCGCGAAAATCGCCGATGACACCTTTGTCGATGAGCGCCTGCATCGCGGCGTATCCGTGCTCAAAAGCGAACGAGACGTGGCTGCCACGGGCATCAGGGTCACGCGGGCTGACAAGCTGCAGGTCCGGGCAGTGTTGCTCGACGTGTGAAATGAAACGTTGGGAGAGGGCTTGCGATGCGCTCCATAGCTCAGACAGATCAAGGTCGTCCCAAAGGGCCAACGCGGCGTCCAAAGCTGCCATTTGCAAAACCGGCGGCGTGCCAATGCGCATGCGACCTATCCCATCTGCAGGACGGTAGCTGCGATCAAACTCAAAAGGTGCCGCATGACCCAGCCAGCCCGTAAGGGCAGGTTTTACCGACGGGATCAGATCTGGACGTATGTAGATGAATGCCGGCGCGCCTGGCCCTGCGTTGAGATATTTATAGGTGCAGCCGACGGCAAAGTCGCAGCTGCTGGATATGACATCAACTGGGATTGCGCCTGCACTATGGGCCAAATCCCATATCATCGGCGCACCAGCCTCATGGGCGATGCGCGTCACACGGTCCATCTCGTGGCGCGCGCCCGATCGATAATCGACATGGGTGAGAAGTACGGCGGCCACGCTGTCATCAATGGCGTCATTGAGCCTATCAGGCGGCGCCAAGCGAAGCGTGTAGTCTTTGCCCTTGAGCCGGATCAGACCGTCCGCGATGTAAAGATCCGAGGGAAAATTCTCTGTGTCAGAAACGACGATCCGCCGCTCTGGCACCATGTCCAAAGCTGCCGAAAGGGCCTGAAACACCTGAATTGACAGGGTATCCCCAACCATCACACTGCCCGGTGTGGCCCCGATAATCCGGGCGATCTTGTCGCCTAGACGGCGCGGCTGGTCCATCCAATTTTTGGTGTTCCAAGCCCGGATGAGCTCATGGCCCCATTCTTGCTGCAGGGTCTGCATGACGCGTTCTTTCACGGCCTTTGGCAACGGGCCGAGCGAGTTGCCATCCAGATAGATGACGCCATCTGGCAGATCAAACAGGTCTTTGCGCGCCGCTGTCATGCGAGGATGGCGTTCATGAGTGGGCTGTCCGCGTCTTGCAGGGCCTTGATGACGGAAAAGTGGTCATGTCCACGGTCATAGACCGCCTCTGCATTGACACCGAGACGCGCCCAGGATTCCTCAATTACGCGGGTCTGGCGCAAAAACTCCGGTCGTTCTTTGGCGCCAACCCAGGCGGTGAAGGGCACCTCTTTGAGGGGCGTCAAAAACGCGGGGCTCTCAGAGCGGGCCTCCACTTCGGTGAGCCGCAAAATCTCATTGAGCTCTGTCAGACACAGGGGCGCCAGCTCATGCAGGCCGCTGATAGACACGATCCGCTGCAGCCGATCAGCGACGTGAGGGGCCAGCACCCCATCACACATCATGCGCGTGGCCAGGTGCCCGCCCGCCGAATGGCCGGCAATACGTAGCGGCCCATCCACCATCTCTGCCGCTCGCATCACCGCGGATGCAATGGCTATGGTGATCTCTGAGATGCGGGCCTCTGGCGCCAGCACATAGCTTGGCATGGCAACCGTCCATCCGCGCGCCACGGCACCTGCGGCCAGGTGGGACCAGTACGATTTGTCAAACCTCCGCCAATATCCCCCGTGAACAAAGACGAACAAACCGTGGCTCTGACCGGCGGGACGGAAGAGGTCGTAGCGATGACGGTCAGCAGGGCCGTAGGCTATATCTGTTTTCAAAAACCCGTCACCGGCGCAACTGTCGCGAAACTCCGCCGCAGCTTTGGCCCACATCTCTGGAAATGCCTGGGCGCCGGGTATGTGGCCTGAAATTTCAAACGCGTCGTTCCAGTCTATCATAAAGGTTCGCCCTTTTCGTTCTGGCCGCACGGTACCTGTTGCAGAGCCACGCGCAAGACATGCGCTCTCAGAATTGAACCTGCATGGACATGCCAGCATCGTTTCCAAAGGACGTAGGCACAGTCCTCTCGGGCAGCTTACATCAGGCCGTCAAGTCAGATGATCTCGCTTTGGCGCGGCTGCACCAAACCTATATCCATCGGCGCTGGAAAAGACAGTCTCTTCGGCTCATTTGGCCGCACTCTTGATAGTGCGCCACACGTCGCACGCGGTGCCGAGGGTCTGCCCAGGGTTGTCTTTCATCCACGCCATAAAGGGTCGGTTCATCGAAAAATCATCACCCATTCTGCTCTTGAAGTAGCGGCGTACATTCTGCGTGCTGCGGTAACCCTCATCGATCACAGTTGCGTCGTCCAAAGGAGCAGAATGCCAATCCAATCCTGACATTGCTCGGTTGCCTCCGTGATCGTCCCGCAATCTATCATCCCTTAGAGTGCCACACGTTACAAGCCGTGCGCATAGATCTACATGTCGCGGGTCTGCAGGTTCCCGGCGCCAAGGTCTGCGGGCTTAGGGTTGCGCCGATTAATTCAGAAAATCAGTTATCAAAGCTGTGCCCGGTGATGTCGGGCCTGTCATGGCGCGCAGCTCATGGCTGGCCTCTGACAAGGCAACCTCCCGCGCGACCATCGGGTTGAGGTCCACCTCCTTGCGGGCAATCGTCCCAAGCAGCGAGGGATACGTCCAAGACGGCATGCCGCGCGTGCCAAAGAACGAAAGTTGTTTGCTGTAGATTGCGCGCATGTTGATGGTCATCATGCCATCGCCAGAGGGCATGCCCACATGGACATGACGGCCTAGCGTCGCCAGGCACTCCACCGAGGCATTGGTCATTTGGGCGATGCCCAGGGCTTCGATTGACACGTTGGCCCCGCCGCCTGTGATGTCGCGAATGGCATCTGCGGCATCGATAGAGGACGCATCAACGGCGGCATCGGCACCCAATTGATTGGTGTGCTCCAGCTTTTCTTCGACCACGTCCACACGACGACCCGCGCGCCGATGGGTTTGGCCAAGAGCAGCGTGGCCAAACTGATCCCGCCCGTTCCGCGCACGGCAAGCCATTCGCCAGCTTTGACAGCCGCGCGATCTCTCAGCGCATGCCAGGCGGTCGTGACCCGGCATCCAAGACCTGCGGCCAGCGCAGGCGACATGGTGTCTGGCAGGGCAACAAAGTTATGGTCATGGGGAACAGCGATGTATTCGGCATAGGCCCCGGAGCTGCCGAAACCGGGCGTGATGGAATGCTCGCAGGCGTTTGACACACCGGAGCCGCATTCATGGCAAGTGCCACAGGCCAAAAATAAAGGGCGCGATCAACCGATCCCCTACATTGTGCTTTGCCATTGGGCCTGCTTCTACGACCGTGCCGCAGTATTCATGGCTCATAATGTCGTCGATCTGGACTTTCGGGTGGCCGCCGACCCAGCCATGGAAAACATAGCGGCACACGCCACAGGCGGCCACCTGCAGGACAACGCCGTTGGCTGGGCACACCGGATCTTCCACGTGTTCAATGGATAGATCTTCATTGAACTGTCGGACAACCGCTGCTCTCATGGCTTAGGCCTTCTTCTCGTGGTGACGCCTCTGCACATTCCACCCACTGCAGCAAAATATGTTACGTCAAGCGCAACAGATCCGCGCAACAAACTCAACTTGTCCCTCTCAATCAGGCGTTCTAAGACCTTTGAAATCAAGCCTTGAGTGTAGATGCATCGTTGTTTCGGGTGCGCGGCGTTCTATTCACATCAAAAGAGCCCGGCCCGAA
>CAKZYL010000377.1 GCA_937884705.1 uncultured Roseovarius sp.
GTGGGCAGACACAATGCGGGCCTCGTAAGCAACGCCCAATTCATCGAGAATGTCCGCGGCTTTCTTCATCGTTGGCCAGTCGGACTGACTGCCCATGATGATGCCCACTTTCACGTCCGCCATGTGCTATCCCTCACCTCGGCTATCGAGGAAGGCGGCACTATACGCAAGACGCGCGCTTACGCAATGATATCCGGTGTGAGCCGATCCTGGATCCAGGCGATCCGATCTTTAAGGCGCAATTTCTGCTGTTTCAGACGACGGATCGTCAGGCGATCGCTCGTCGGCCTTTCCTCAAGTGCCGCGATGGCTTCGTCGAGATCGCGATGCTGTCGGCGAAACTCTTCAAGCTCCACGCGCAGGACCTCTTCTGACTTCATCGAAAAGTCGCTGTAGCTGTTCATGCTTGGCTCCTCTACGACCGATACGGCACGCTACCCCAATATAGGGATTTCGTTAAGAGCTTGCACCCTTCAACTTCAACACCCATATTTCTACTAAGACAAACTGCCTGACAGGGGTTTGTGCTCAATACGGACGGTCGCTTAATCGAAAAGGACGCGCCGATGACAAAACTCTCTTTGGGGTCCCACCCCTACATGCTCGGCTTCGAACAGCTTGAGCGGTTGCTGGAGCGCAGCGCGAAATCCGGCAATGAGGGCTACCCGCCCTTCAACATTGAACAAACGTCTGACAGTTCATACCGTATCACGCTGGCCGTCGCCGGATTTGCGGAGGCTGATTTGGCGATCACGCTGGAAGACCGGCAGCTGGTGATCCGCGGTCGTCAAAAGGACGACAGTGACAGCCGCGTCTTTCTGCACAGAGGCATCGCCGCGCGGCAATTTCAACGCTCCTTCGTTTTGGCCGATGGGGTCGAAGTCGGCGAAGCGGTGATGGAAAACGGCCTGCTCCATGTGGATCTTTTCCGTTCGCAGCCGGAAACAGTGGTGCAGACAATACAAATCAAGAGAGGATGAGCAGATGAATACGACGTACGATTTCAACGCATCCGATGAACAAGCGATCGTCTATGTGCGCGCTGTGAAGGTTGATGAACTACCGCAAGAAGTGCGCGATCAAGCGGAAGGCCTTGAGACGATCTATGCGGTCCACAACTCTGAAGGTGAGCAGCTCGCCCTGGTGCGTGACCGCGCGCTGGCCTATTCGTTGGCGCGGCAGAACGACATGCTGCCAGTGGCGGTGCACTGAGCTTGCGGCCGGCGGCCGCGCTTACGTTCATTTTTTTGAGCTTTTGCGCCGCAACCGCATCCGGGTCGCCGAGAGAGAATGCCGTTTGTGTCCAAAATCAACTGGCCGCGTTGGGCCACGCTCCGGGGCCAATTGACGGTATCATCGGCCCTCAATCCTTTGCGGCCGCATCAAACTGGTTGAACACACAGGATCAGTCCGTAAGGGCAACCTTTCCAAAACTGTCACACCAATCGGCATTTCGGTGGTGTCGACAACTCGGCGCGTTGCAGCCTGGTCTGGCGACGCTCTGGCCATCTGCCGTGACGCAAAGTTGGGGTGACAGGCTCTATGTGGATGAAGCCGGAGTTCAGGGAACGATCAAGAAACTCATGATGGTTTCCGCTTTGACACAAGCGGAAGAGTATTTTCGAGAAAGCCACCAGATCGAACTTGCCGCAACTTTCGATGTCCTTGGAGCTGAAAACGCGTCAGACCTCAACCGTTTGATCCGAGAATGGGGCGCAAGGCGAAATTTCAGAAGCACTGGTCTCCCCCAGATCGCAGATGACCGTTGTGGAGACGACTTCAGTTTGGGCATAGCGATGCGATACCTGATCGCGCTTTGCTGGCATCCGTACGACACCGAGCATCCCTTGGGTTGGTCCTGGTGGGAACAGCACTTGGAAAGTTTCAAGCTTATTGCCCATGAGTTTGTGCACATGGTGCAATATGATCTTTCGGCAGATTACCCATTGCGGCGCATTGGCAATGATCGCCAAAGGGTGATCGGGCCAAAGTGGATGACGGAAGGAACAGCAGAATATTTTGCCCAAGTGATCGAAGCCGATCGTGTTGACGAAGACCTCCCCGGGATGTTCTGGCTTTATCTGAGCGCATACGGTTTCGACGATCCGCTCAGAGATTTGAGCGACACGCGGCCCTGGCCAAACGAGGCTCACTACGATGTCGGGCATTTCGCGGTCAGGATCTTGGCAGATATCTATGGCCCTGAACCCTTGCTTGAGTATTGGATCAATGTCGGCAAGACGCAGAGCTGGGATCAGGCGTTTCGCGATACATTCGGGATGGACCGTGCGGACTTCGAGACGGATTTTGAGGCCATGCGCAAAGACATAGGGAAAGTCTTGATCTACAAACGTCAGAGGGCCGAGCTGCTAGAAATCAAGGCTGGCCAATAAGGCGGGTGCCTGCCATATGACGCGCAACGCGTGCGTCACTGCCAAGACAGGCCCTGCATGACACAGATCATCAATTCACTTTCCGAGGTTTCGGACAGATATGACGCTTTGCTCGTCGACCTTTGGGGTTGCGTTCACAACGGCAAGACCGCCTTCCCGGAGGCCGTTGCGGCGTTGCAAGCGTATCGCGAAACGGGCGGGATCGTGGTTCTGCTGACCAATTCACCGCGCTCGCGAGATCGCGTGGCAGTACAGCTCAAGACATTCGACGTGCCAGAGGATTGCTGGGACGTGATAGCCACATCCGGTGACAGTGCGCGCGCCGCGATGTTTCGCGGCCTGGTTGGGGAAAAAGTCTACTTCATCGGCAAAGAGTCTGATCTTAAATTCTTCGATCCCCTCGCGATCATCAAGGATCCCGTTGAGATTACCCGGGTGCCTTTGCAGGAGGCGGAAGGGGTTGTCTGTGCGGGCCCGTTTGATGCTCTGGCAGATCCAGAGACATGGCGACCAGATCTTCTCTATGCCAAGCAAAAGGGCATGAAGTTTCTGTGCGCCAATCCTGATATCGTGGTCGACCGTGGTCATGTCCGGGAATGGTGCGCGGGTGCCATCGCGCGCATGTATTCGGAAATGGGCGGGGAGAGCCTTTATTTTGGCAAACCGCATCCACCGATCTACGATCTGGCGTATCGGCGTTTGGAGGCGATCCGGCCCGGCGTGATGAAGTCAAAGATGTTGGCCATCGGAGACGGAATTCTGACAGATATCACCGGCGCTGTCGGTGAGGATATCGACAATCTCTTTATCTCAGGCGGCCTGGCAGCCGGGCCCACCAAGACAGAGCGCCAACCCGATCCGGCGGCTCTGAAGGCGTATCTGGCCGAAGAGAATATAGATCCCACATTTACCATTGGATTCTTGCGATAACACAAAGAATCGCTTGCTTTTCTGCGCTTGCGAAGTAATTAAGTTACTCTGAGATCTTGTTTGGCGTTATGTTTGTTACCAAGGCGCTGGTTTGAGAGGTAGTCATGTTGGATAATATGCCCCGCGGCACAATCACCATTGAAGAGATTGAAATGGGGATGGTTCGGTCTTTGCGCAAAATCGTCACCGATGAAGATATCGAGATGTTTGCTCAGGTGTCCACAGACCACAATCCGGTGCACATGGACGATGATTACGCCCGCGACACGATTTTCGAAGGGCGCATCGCGCACGGCATGCTCACCGCAGGTCTGATCTCTGCCGTGATCGGCGAACAGCTCCCCGGTCATGGCACGGTCTACATGGGCCAAACCCTCAAGTTTCTTGCACCGGTCAGGCCGGGTGATCAGGTTCTGACCGAGGTCGAAGTGATTGGCATCGATCATGGCCGCCGTCGGGTTCAGCTCGATTGCCGCTGCATGGTTGATGGAAAAAAAGTGCTGATCGGCGAGGCGACCGTGCTCGCGCCATCGGGCAAGTTCGACTGAATTCCACGCGCACCACCGGACATTTGCGTCGGAGAGATCCTATGCCTCCGACGAAGGTATTTTCAGCCAAAAGACGCAAGGGCGTCTCGCATATCGCGATAGGATGCGAGACCAAACCTTGATCCGAGCGTCTCAGCCCATTGGCGATCCAACATATCGCGCACAGCCTGTGGCACCTCAGCATTCGTCTTGCCCTTGGACACTTTACCCGTGACCTCGGTCGGTGGCAGCCCCATGCCGGGATCACGTATCCGTCGCAGGAGATTGTCATTGAACTGGTCAGCATGGGCCTTCATGAACGAAAATTCCGCCTGCCGGGTGGCCAGTGCCAGGCGGTCGGCATCATAACCCTGCCCCATGTGATCGGCCACCCGATCAACCACACCGGCCAGATCGGCCTTCATGTCCTCATAGGTCAGCAAAAGCACGTCTTCGCGCTCCCGCTGAGGCCACCAGGACGCGGCATGTTCCCAATAGCCATCGGCTCCGCGCCTTAAATAGTACCCTGCAAACTCTTCTATTGAGATTGATCCGCGCTCATACAACCAGCCATCCATGAAGCGATGCAATGACACCATCGCGTCCACAGGATCGCGCAGCACAACGATGTAGCGCCCGCCCTTGGGCACCTGATCCCATCGAAGATGGCTCTTGAACGCGCGCGGAGTGGCGACCTGCTCTGCAGCAGGATCGGTGCCCATGTCATGGGCCATTTCAAGCCACGGCACGACCTGCGTGATCTCTTCGAAGTCCATCGACCCACCGCTGCGCAACCCGTGGACAATCTGCTGCATCCACGTGGTCCCGCATTTGGAATAGGGCGAGATAAAGATGTCGGTGGGCTCTGGACGATAGGCCAAACCGATGGCGAGGCTTTCATCGCTCATGAACCCGGTCAACGCCTCATACTCTGCCAAATTTGTGGGTCTGGCCATGTCCCCGCCTCCTCGGGTTGCGCATCAATCGCGCTTTGGCTAGGCGTAGCGCATGCGCATTATTCGTGACCACTCTTTTGTTGACCCGGCTGACCGTGGCGCCTCCGCCGCCATAGGCAATTTCGACGGCGTTCACCTGGGGCATCAATCCGTGATCGATCTTGCCCGGCAGGCCGGTGCCAATATTGGCGCGCCTTTGGGTATCCTGACGTTTGAGCCGCACCCGCGCGAGTTTTTTGCACCGGACGCGCCGCCTTTTCGCCTCATGGGCCCAGAAGCGCGCGCGAACCGGCTGGAGAAACTTGGCGTAGAGCGGCTTTATGAGCTTAGCTTCAATGTGGCCATGTCCCAGCTGACCCCAGAAGAGTTTGCCCGCGATGTGATTGCAGATGGCTTGGGGCTCAAACACGTCGTCGTTGGCGCGGATTTCTGTTTTGGCATAGGACGCAAGGGCACCGTGGAGGACCTTCAGGCCTTTGGAGACGCCTTTGGGTTTGGTGTCACGACCGCGACACTTTTGAGCGGC
>CAKZYL010000378.1 GCA_937884705.1 uncultured Roseovarius sp.
GTCTGGAAGGCGCTGTTGTGGCTATCGGCAATGCACCGACTGCGCTCTTTCACCTCCTCCATCTGCTGGACCAAGGCGCGCCCAAACCGGCCGTTATTCTTGGCTTCCCCGTTGGATTTGTCGGCGCGGCAGAGGCCAAAGCCGAATTGGCCGCTCGCCCCAGAGGCTGCGATTTCGTGGCCCTGCGCGGCCGCCGTGGCGGGTCTGCCATGGCGTCTGCTGCTGTAAATGCGCTCGCCGCAGGCGTGCCCGAAGGCGGAGTACACTGATCATGTCAAAGGCGTGGTTGCATATCGTGGGCATCGGCGAGGACGGCCTGCATGGCCTTCTGCCCGCCACCCGCGCGGTGGTCGAGGCCGCTGAGGTGATCGTCGGCGGCGATCGCCACCACAAGCTCGCGGTTAACTCCTCCGCCGAGCGCATTTTCTGGCCCTCGCCCTTCAACGCCATCATTGATCTGCTGCGTTCGCTGAAAGGGCGTCGCGTGGTGGTGCTTGCCACCGGAGATCCGCTCTGGTTCTCCGTCGGCGCGCGTATCGGGCGTGAGATTGATCCCGCAGAGATCGTCTACCATCCGCAACTCTCTGCCTTTCAACTGGCCGCCGCCCGCATGGGGTGGAGCCTCGCCGATCTCGAAACGCTGACCGTTCATGGCCGCCCTGTAGAGCAGATGATCGCCTTCATCCAACCTCTGGCACGGCTTTTGATCCTGACCACAGGCTCTGACACGCCAGACCAGATTGCCAAATTCCTCACAGATCGTGGGTTTGGCCGCTCTCCCATGACGGTGCTGTCCGAAATGGGTGGACCGAACGAGGCTCGTTTCGATGGCGTCGCTGAAAACTGGGATCACGAGGTGCCGCCCTTCAACACGCTGGCCGTCGATTGCGTCGCGGATCCTCAAGCCGCGCTTTTGCCCCGCGTGCCCGGGCTCGCCGATCATCTCTTCAGCCACGACGGCACGATGACCAAGCAAGAGGTGCGCGCGGTGACGCTGGCCAAACTTATGCCGATGCGCGGCGCGCTTTTGTGGGATATCGGCACAGGCTGTGGCTCTGTCGCGGTCGAATGGATGCGCGGCGCACGCTATGCCCGCGCGATTGGCATTGAACCCCGTGCGGATCGTCGTGCTATGGCAGCTGAGAATGCGCTCGCTCTAGGTGCGCCGCGCCTTGAACTCATCGACGGTGTGGTTCCCGAGGCGTTGGAGGGGTTAGAAGCTCCCGACGCTGTGTTCATCGGTGGCGGCCTCAGCCCAGAGGTTTTTGACGCGGCTTGGGCGGCTTTGCGTCCACTGGGCCGTCTGGTGTGCAACGCCGTCACCCTGGAAAGCGAGGCCAACCTGCTCGACCTGCACAATGCCCGTGGCGGCGATCTGGTCAAGCTGAGCGTCGCCCGCGCTGACCCGGTCGGCGATCTGACAGGCTGGCGCCCCATGATGCCTGTCACACAGTGGAGCTTGATCAAGAGATGAGCGGCACACTCTATGGCATCGGCCTCGGCCCCGGTGATCCGGACCTCATGACGCTGAAGGCGCACCGCCTTATCTCGGGCGCGCGCGTGATCGCCTATCCCACACTCGCCGGAGCCGATAGCTTTGCGCGCTCCATAGCCGCGCAGGTTATCCCACAGGACGCGCGCGAGATTGTCATGGATGTGCCCATGACCGTGGAACGCGCCCCGGCGCAAGCGGCCTATGACGCTGGCGCGGCTCAAATTGCCGAGACCTTGCAAGCGGGTGAGGATGTGATCTGTCTGTGCGAAGGCGATCCGTTCTTTTACGGCTCCTTCATGTACATCTTCGCGCGTCTCAGTGAGCTCTTTGAGGTCGAAGTCGTG
Organism: uncultured Roseovarius sp.; assembly: GCA_937884705.1. Taxonomy (GTDB): domain Bacteria; phylum Pseudomonadota; class Alphaproteobacteria; order Rhodobacterales; family Rhodobacteraceae; genus Roseovarius. The sequence continues at coordinate 1,840 of CAKZYL010000378.1, forward strand.
CCTGGCGTGACCTCAATCACCGCCTGCGCGGCCAAGGCCCACCTGCCGCTCGCGGCCCGCAATGAGCGCCTGACAGTGCTGCCCGGGCCCTTGCCGGAAGACGAGCTGCGTTCGCGGATTGATGGCGCGGAAAGCGTGGCGATCATGAAGGTGGGGCGGCATCTGGGTAAAATCCGTGCCGTGATCGAAGATCTGGGATTTGCCGAGGATGCCGTCTATATCGAGCGCGCCAGTCTGCCCGATGAAAAAGTCTATCCTCTCTCGCAAGCGCCTGAAAAGGCGCCGTATTTTTCAATGATCTTGCTGACAAAAGGGGCGGATCCATGGCTGTAACCCCGGTCATTCTGGCGCTTAGCCGCTCTGGCGAAGAGACCGCCCATCGCGTCGCGGCTCATCTTGGCGCGCCCGTGCATGGCCGCGAAGGCCGGGTAGAAAAGGCGGATGCGTTCTTTGCCAACGCCCTCGATCACGTTCGCGATCTCTTCCTCTCCGGCACGCCCGTGATCGGCGTCTGCGCGAGCGGCATTTTGATCCGCGCTGTGGCACCGGTTCTGTCCGACAAACGCATCGAGCCGCCCGTGGTGTCGATCAGCGATGACGGCGCTGTCGTCGTGCCCTTGCTCGGCGGTCACCGCGGCGCAAACCGTCTGGCCAGCAACATCGCGGAACATCTCGGAAGCGTTGCCGCCGTCACCACCGCGGGCGATGTGGCCATGGGTGTGGCCCTCGACGCGCCCCCGCCGGGCTACCTTCTGGCCAATCCCGAACATGCAAAACCCGCCATGGCGGCCCTGCTTTCTGGCGCCGGCGTCTCTCTCAAAGGCGAGCACCTCTTCGATCTCGAGGACACAGGCGGCCGGGTTGAGATCATCGTCAGCGAGGCGCGCTCCGAAGGGAGCGACGAGCGGCTCGTCTACCACCCGCAGCGCCTCGCCCTCGGCGTCGGCTGCGCCCGTAATGCGGACCCAGAAGAACTCTGGTCCCTCGTCACGACCACGCTCGAAGACGCGGGCCTCGCCGAAGGCACCATCGCCTGCGTCGCGACCATCGATCTCAAAGCCGACGAGCCTGCCATGAACATCCTGGCCCAGCGTCTCGGCGT
>CAKZYL010000379.1 GCA_937884705.1 uncultured Roseovarius sp.
CAGCGCCGGGTTCTGATCCAGTATCCAAAGCGCCAGCAGGCTGCGAACCAGGCCGCGCAAGGCCAAAGCTCGTTCATGCCGCTGAAGCTCAACACATCTGGTGTTATCCCGCCAATCTTCGCGATTGCGATCCTGATGCTGCCTTTGACGGCTGTTGGCATCATGGGCGGAAACACAGCGGTTGCGGCAGACGCGACGGCTGATGGCGGTTTCGTGGCTTGGATGGCGACCGCCTTCTCGCCAGGCAGCTGGACCTATATCATCACATACGGTGTGTTGGTCGCGTTCTTTACGTTCTTCTACACCTCGATCATGTTCAACCCGGAAGAGACGGCAGACAATCTGCGCAAGTATGGCGGCTTTGTTCCAGGCATTCGCCCTGGCAAAAATACCGCAGCCTACTTCGACTATGTGCTTACTCGACTCACCACGATTGGTGCGATTTACTTGGTCTTCGTCTGCTTGATGCCAGAAGTCCTGCGCCGCTATGTGCCGGGCATCCCATTCTATATCGGTGGGACAAGCCTACTCATTGTGGTTTCGGTGACCATGGATACGGTGACGCAAATTCAGTCTCACTTGATTGCTCACCAATATGAAGGGTTGATCAAGAAATCGCGGTTGGGAGGCAAGCGAAAGAAATGAATCTGATCCTGTTTGGACCGCCAGCGGCCGGGAAGGGCACGCAGGCCAAGAAACTTGTCGCAGAACGCGGCTATATCCAACTCTCTACCGGCGACATGTTGCGTGCAGCAGTGGCTTCAGGTTCCGAGCTTGGCAATAAAGTGAAATCCATCTTGGAATCAGGGGCGCTTGTTTCGGACGAGATCGTGATCGCTTTGATCGATGATCAACTTGATACGAATAAGGGCGCTGCTGGCTTCATCTATGATGGCTTCCCGCGCACCGTCGGTCAGGCGCAAGCGCTCGATAAACTGCTCGAAAGCCGCGGCGAAAAAGTCGACACGGTTATTCGCCTGGTTGTCGATGAAGCCGCTCTGTTAGCGCGCGTCACCAAACGTTTCGAAGAGCAGGGCCGGAAGGATGATAATCCGGAAACCTTCTCGGTTCGCTTGGAAAAGTATAATGCAGATACCGCACCTCTGGTCCCGATTTATGCCGAGCGCGGGATCTTGCATGAGGTTGACGGCATGGCCTCAATCGATGAGGTTAGTGGGGGAATCGACGCGGCCTTGAAAGAGGCTGTTTGAAGCTGCGTGAACCGCTGATTCAGTGGTTGACGTACCAATTGTTGCGTCTATAACGACGCACTTCGTTAAGAGGATGAGTCTGCAAGCGGGCAGCGGTGTTTTTGCTGTGCGAACTGCGGCTTTCTTTTTGAACTATTAGGAGACTGGCTTTGGCCCGTATTGCAGGCGTCAATATACCGACGAATAAGCGCGTTCCAATCGCGCTGCGTTACATTCATGGCATTGGCCCAGCCAAAGCCGACGAAATTTGTGAGAAGATTGGCATCACCCCAGAGCGCCGTGTGGCAGATCTGTCTGATGCAGAAGTCATCAAAATCCGTGAGACGATTGACAGCGACTATATGGTTGAAGGTGACCTTCGCCGTGAAGTTTCGATGAATATCAAACGTCTTATGGACCTTGGTTGCTATCGCGGTCTTCGTCATCGTAAGCGCCTGCCGGTTCGCGGCCAGCGTACGCACACCAACGCTCGGACCCGTAAGGGCCCAGCCAAGCCGATTGCCGGCAAGAAGAAATAGGATCTTCGAGAGATGGCCCGTCAGACAACTCGCGTAGCACGCCGCGCCCGGAAGAATATC
>CAKZYL010000380.1 GCA_937884705.1 uncultured Roseovarius sp.
CGCGGGCGGATGGCCGGAGCGATTGCAGATGTGCCGACCGGGGAGATTTTGGCGCGGCTTGGGCCGTAGTGGCGCTCGCCCCTCCCTCCGGTCGGGTCTCGCGTCAGGCGGGGAGGTGGATGGCGAACTCCGCGCGGAGGGCCTGATCTAGCTCTGGATCAAACCTTGCTGCAGAGCGCGTGGCGAGGATCTCTTCTTTGCGCGCGATGGCGGCTTTATTGAGATCCGGTTTGCCCTTCTCGACCCACTCCTTGGGCGACATCCGCTCCCCTGTCGTGGGATAGACGTAATCGCTTTCCATCCGCGCCAGCGTTTGATCGGTGCCCAGATAGTGGCCAGGACCGCCCAAGCAGACCTGCTTCACCTGATCTATGGCCAGCGTTTCCTCGGTGACCTCAATGCCGCGGACGCAACGCTGCGCGTGACCGATGAGATCGTCGCCCAGGATCAACGACTCGTGGCAGAAGCCCAGCAGGGACGCGTGCATGCCAGCAGCCTCATAGACCATGTTGAGCCCCGAAAGCCCCGCCATCACGTTGGAGCACATCTGCTCCCACCCGGCCTGCATGTCGGGCAGTTTGGCATCTGTGATGCCGCCGACGGCTCCGCCGGGCAGGCCATAGTAGCGGTGCATTTGCGCGCAACCTGCGCTGAGCAGCGCCTGTTCACCCGAGCCGCCTGTCATGGCACCGGTGCGCAGATCAAGGCCGAAGGGCCACGTACCGAAGACCGCCGGATGGCCTGGCGCAATCGCATTGACATAGACAAGGCCGCCCAGACATTCGGCGGTCGCCTGTGCGATGGCGCCCGCGATGGTCGAGGGCGTCGTCGCACCCGCCATGCCCGCAGACAGCAGCAGGACAGGCATGCCGCCTTTGATGCAATTCTCCATAACCTCGCAGGACTCGGTCGCGAATTTCATGGGAGGTACAACGAAGCAATTGGAGTTGCTCATGAAAGGCCGGGCGCGCCATTCGTCTTCACCCCCCGCGATCATGCGCAGCATTTTCAAGGCATCGTCGACGAACTCAGGGTCTGAAAACGACGTCCCGATATGCTTGGTTGTCCCAGATGTGCAGGCGTAGATCGTGTTGAGATCCATTTCTTTGTTGTCGAGGATATCACGCGCCACCATAGGGCGTTGGCAGAAATGGATGTTGTCCAGAACATCGCAAATCCGCGCGGCATCGTGCAGATCTTGCAGCGTGCTGTCGCGGTAGTTGCGGCCGTCGACATCAACCATATTCACGGCCGCGCCAGCCGTGCCGTAGTGCACCCGGCTGCCTGAGAGGTCGAGATCCATCTTGCCGTCTCTGCTTGGCAGCGTGACAGACCGGTTTGCCGTCTTAAGTGCGGCCTCAACCACTTCGCGGGGAATGCGAATGCGGCCATCGTCCCCTAGCGTCGCACCTGCGCCGACCAAGTATTCAACGCCCGTGGGCGGCGCATCAGCAAGGCCCACTTCTTCAAGAAGCTGCAAAGCAGTTTGATGAATGCGCTCTATATCGTCCTTTGAGAGGATGTTCAAAGCTGTGGATTCCATACCGGGGCGTATGGAGCGTAGTGCCTCAGGCGTCGGTGCTGCACGGCTTGCGCGACGCGCAGCGCGGCCTCCGGAACGACGGGTCATGGGTTTGTTCATACGGTGTGTCCTTCAGATGAGATTGAATTTCAAAGTTGAAAAACAGATCTCAGGGACGCCCCCGCGCTGCACGACCGCGCACGGCGCCGATCGTGTAGATAATCAATGCGATCTTGCATGTGGCTGTCATCGCATACTCCCTTGTAGCCAGAGCACTATATCTGATTCGTGTGATTTGGCTGTCTTAATAGCGACTGAGGAGAATCCACTGTCTGGCGCTGTGGTCAGATGCGACTTTCATTCCTATATGGCGGACGATAACAGCTATGATCTGATGCCCCGTCGCTACGCAGATATCTACCCGTCCTTGCCCCTCATCAACAGTGAGGCCATGGCCCATGTGTCCGCCGCATCGCTGATGTCACTGCGGTACTTTCAGGCGGACCCGGATACCATGCCAGAGGAGGTCTTTGCGGAACACCACGTTTTGCTCAACCTCAATCCAAACCCGCACCGCGTGCAAAACTGGCGGGATGGAGAGCTGCGCGATTTCACGTACCATTTGCACGAGATTATAGTGACACCTGCCGGGATGCGGTCAGGATGGCGTTGGTTTGCGAAATCGGACGTCATCGTGGTTACTCTTGATCCGCAAAAAGTCGCGGCTTTCGCACAACGCGAACTTGGGCTGATCCTCGACCGTCAACAGCTGGTGGATCTGCCGCAATTCACGGATCCGGATCTGTGTCAGGCCGGGGTCATGCTGCGCGATGCTCTGGAGAGCGATGATCTTTCCTCTGGCGTGATGTTTGAAGCGATGAGCCGGGTCTTTCTGGTCAAGCTCTTGCAGAAATACGGCAAACAGCGCGCGGAAGAGCTGGCCCTGTCGGCGCGGTTCACATCAGATCATTTTCACCGCGTGCTGGCCTACATTCGCGCCAATCTCGATCAGACAATCACCGTTGATGATCTTGCCCGTGAGGTCGCGATGAGCCCGTCGCATTTTGGGCGCGTGTTCAAGGAAACGCTGGGTGAGACGCCGATGCAGTATGTACTGGCTTACCGGATCGAACAGGCGGTCGACATGATGGCGGAGAAGTCTACGCCCTTAGGTGAGATCGCCTTGGCCTGCGGGTTTGCAGATCAGGCGCATTTTTCGCGCAGCTTCAAGCAGATTATCGGCCAGACACCGCGGGCATTTCGAGGGGCATAAGCCGACTCAAGCGGGATCTTTCAAAACTCAAGCGGTCTGGTTCAAGTGTTCTGCGGCAGGCTGGCGTAACTCTGACGTCATCAGGGCAACACGCCCAAACCTCTTGAACAGGAGACCGAAAGATGACGCAGTTCACAATCAGCACCGCCGCCGCTCTCATGGCTGCCACGTCCGCGTTCGCGCAGGTGGAAACCCGCATTGTGCAGTTCGAAAATGAGGGCGCGATGCTCTCGGGCACGCTGTATCTGCCAGAGGGCCATGACGGATCGGCTTTGCCGACAGTGGTTGTCACGGGCGCCTGGACATCGGTGGAAGAGCAGCTGCCTTCGGTTTATGCCCGCGAAATTGTCGAGCGGGGGTTTGCAGCATTCACTTTCGATTTTCGGGGGTGGGGCAAATCGGGTGATCTGCCAAAGGCCGTGCGATTTGTCGAAAGCCCGGCGGCCAAGACCTCTGACATCCGCGCCGCCTTTGACTATGTGCGCACGCTGCCAGAGGTAGATCCTGCCCGCCTGAACGGCCTGGGGATCTGCGCGTCTGCCGGCTACATGGTCGATGCCGTGGCCGGGAATGCGCAGGTGGACCGGATCGGCCTCGTCGCGCCGTGGCTGCAGAATGAAGCGCTTGTCGAGGCGGTGTACGGGGGGCCAGAAGGGGTGGACGGTCTTATCTCTCTTTCCCGCAGTGCCGAGGCAGACGGCGGGCAGATCATTCCCGCGGCCGGACCGGAAGGCGCCGAGGGGGTGCTTATGCCAATCGGTGGCTATTACTTTGAGGCAGATCGGGGCGCCGTCCCGGCCTATGACAACAAATGGAACAATGCGGGCTGGGAGGGCTGGCTGACCTATCACCCGGCCAATCATGCAGAGCGTCTCACACAGCCCCTGGCGATTGTGCATTCCGAGGCGGCTGCCATCCCCCAAGGGGTACGTGACTTTCTGGCCGGCTTCACCGGAGAGGCCACGCTCAAGATGCTTGAGGATGTCACGCAGTTTGATTTCTACGACAATCCAGAAGATGTGACGCGGGCCGCCGATGCCATGGCCGCGCACTTCTCCCAGTGAACCGTAAAAGACGCAGAAAGGACCCATTCATGAACCGCATCCTGCACACTCTCGCTGTCGCAACAGCCCTCGCAACATCGGCCGTCGCGTCTGAGCCGTTGCCGCCGGCCGGCGACCCAACCAAGGCACAGATCCGCACCTTAGTGTCCTCTATCCCGCTGGCCGTGGATCGGGCCGCCTATGATCTGGCAGAAGCCGCCTTCGCCCCGGAGATCGTCATTGATTACACATCCCTTTGGGGCGGGGAGCCCACCACAATGACACCATCTGCTCTGATGGACGCATGGCGCGGGATTGTACCGGGTTTCGATGCCACGTGGCATGAGCTTGGTCCCGTGACTGTCACAGTTGAGGGCGACACCGCCGAGGCGTCTGCCTTCGTCGATGGCCGTCATTGGATCGGAGAAGAGCTATGGCGCCCCGTGGGTATGTATCACTGGGATGTGGTGCGCATTGAGGGTGCGTGGCGCGTAACGCGGATGAAGTTTGACATGACCGAGGAACATGGCAACCGCGCTCTGGCAGCCAAAGCTACGGAGCGCGCAAAGTAAAACGAACACAAAAGCTTACGCGCCCTAGCTCATTTCCCGGGGCGCGTTTACGCCGTGAGTTCGGTGGCCAGCTCGATGATGCTGCCAATAGCCCCGACAAGGTTGTCATCATCCACTGTCAGGGCCACCCTCACATGTCCGGCCGCTGCTTTGCCAAAGCTCTCGCCCGGCATGACGGCCACGTGATACTCATCCAGCAGGCGCAGGGCGAAATCTTCTCCGCTCAGTCCCGTTTCTCTGAGATCCAGCATCACATACATCGCGCCGTCGGGAGAAGCGGCGCGAATGCCGTTCATGCCCTCGACCATATCCATCACCAGATCGCGGCGGCGATGAAAGGGCTCGGCGACCTCGGCCTCGAATGCGTCCCCCTTGTTCAGGGCATAAAAAGCGGCCTCCTGCACGAAACCCGCGACACCGTAAGTTGTGTGCGTCGACAGATTGCCGATATGGGCGATGGCCTCTTCTGACCCGATGATCCAGCCGATGCGGCTGCCCGTCATGGCATGGCTTTTCGACATCGATCCAATCACCAGCGTACGATCGGCCATGTCTGGCAGGGTGCGCGCGCTGATGTGTTCGCCGTTCCAGACTTGGGTGTCGTAAACCTCATCAGAGATCAGCCACATGTCATGGTCCTGGACCACGCGGGCGATCCCATCCATCGTCTCACGCGTGTACACAACCCCGGTGGGGTTATTCGGCGAGTTGATCAGAAGGCTTGCCGCGCCTTTGGACGCCTCGAGGGCCAGATCTTTCGGATCGGGCATAAACCCGTTTTCAGGTCGCGCTGCAACGGGCACGGCCACGGCGCCCACGCCTCTGATCGTGCCGGGGTAGGTGGCGTAGTAAGGATCAATGAAGAGCGCGCGATCGCCGTCATCGCAGGCGGCGGCATGGGTCGCAAAAAGCCCCGCCTGTCCGCCCGGCACGACCAGCACATTATCAGGTGTTGTGGGCACGCCGGTGCGGTCTGTGACACGCTTTGCAATGGTTTCACGCAAGTTGCGCCGCCCGCGAAGGTTGGGATATCCGGTATGGCCCGCCAAGGTCGCGGCATGCATCGCGTCGAGAATGCTGCGATCGGTTTTGATGTCGTGCTCCCCAATGGTCAGATGCGTGACATCCTCGCCCGCCTCCGTCATGGCATTGGCCTTGTAGTACACATCCCAGCCGTCTGAGCCACCCCCGGTCAGGCCGGTGATCCTGCGCGACATGTCCATGACGCTCTCCACTGTTTGAAAAGACGCATTTGCGCCGTTGACCCCAGATGGCCCAGCAACCTAGCAGAAGTCAAACAGATTGCGCGTGTGGGAGGGCTTGACCTGAGCAGGGCGCGTGCTTATTCAACTCGTATGACCACACGGATCGCACATATCTGTTGTTTCTCCTGCTGACATCGTCACGCGGGCCGGTCTTTTATTTCTCAAATACAGAGCGACCTGCGCTTCTTTTCCTTCGCGCGTGTGAGGACGCCCATGACCGAAATTTTCCTGCATAACACTGCAACACGACACAAAGATCGTTTTGAACCAATCGACCCGGATAACGTGCGCATGTATGTGTGCGGACCGACCGTCTATGATCGGGCGCATCTGGGCAACGCACGACCCGTGGTTGTGTTTGACATGATCAATCGGCTGCTGCGGCACGTGTATGGTGAGGATCACGTCACCTATGCGCGCAACTTCACGGATGTCGATGACAAGATCAATGCGCGCGCTGCCGAGACGGGCCGTGACATCTCAGACATCACCGAGCAGACCACGCAGTGGTTTCTTGATGATATGGCGGAGCTTGGCACGTTGGTTCCGGATAAAATGCCGCGCGCCACGCATTACATCGCCGAGATGATCGTGATGATCGAAACGCTGATCGAAATGGGCCACGCCTATGAGGCCGAAAAACACGTGCTTTTCTCGGTCGACAGTTGGAAGGAAAACTACGGCAAGCTTTCTGGCCGCTCTGTCGAAGACATGATCGCCGGCGCACGCGTGGAAGTGGCGCCTTACAAGAAAAACCCAATGGATTTCGTGCTTTGGAAGCCGTCCACACCTGACATTCCAGGGTGGGACAGCCCTTGGGGACGAGGGAGGCCGGGCTGGCACATCGAATGCTCGGCCATGTCGCACGCCCTTTTGGGAGAGAGCTTTGATATTCATGGTGGCGGCAATGACCTGATCTTTCCGCACCATGAAAATGAAATCGCTCAAAGCCGTTGCGCCCATCCTGACGGGGATTTCGCCCATTACTGGCTGCACAACGAGATGCTGCAGGTGGAAGGCAAGAAAATGTCCAAGTCCTTGGGCAACTTCTTCACTGTCCGCGACCTGCTTGACCAAGGCATTCCTGGTGAGGTGATCCGGTTTGTCTTTCTCTCAACGCATTACCGCAAGCCGATGGATTGGACGGCCAAAAAGGCCGCTGACGCTGAAAAGACGCTACGCAAGTGGTACGCGCAAGTGGAAGGTGCCGAAACAAGTGCGCCGGACCCGCGTGTTATCAGTGCGTTAGCTGATGATCTTAACACGCCGGGCGCGCTTGCCATTTGCCATGAGATGTCAGGCGAGGGCGATGCAAACGGTCTCCGATCAGCGATGGTTTTCCTTGGTCTCCTTGGGGATCAGGTTCCGGGTTGGGCAGGGACGCCTGACTTTGATTTCGGCACGCTTGCTGCCAAGTTCACTGAGATACGCGCAACGGCCATGGCGACCAAAGACTTCGGTCCTGTTGATGCGATGAAATCCGCCCTTTTGGCGGCGGGTGTCGAGGTGCGCATGAGCAAAGATGGTGTGGAATTGCTGCCGGGCTCGAATTTTGACGAAAGCAAGCTGCCAGCGCTTTGAAGAAAGTGAGGTTTGTCGTCCAACGTTTTGGTATGCAACACGAAAACTCTGGATTTGAGTGTTGAAGAAAAGAAAGAAGCGGCGCGTTTGCGGCTCCTTTCTTTTTAAAAATACCCAAATCCCACGCCCTGCAAAACGCACCAGGTCAGGCGGTGTCGCGGCGCAGCATCAACCAGATCATTGCCCCGCCTGCC
>CAKZYL010000381.1 GCA_937884705.1 uncultured Roseovarius sp.
CGGCGCGGGGACAGCTGACGCCTCGTTCATTGAAACGCAACGAAAAAACACCTACCTTACGGCTATACAGACGGAGAACTCCGTCAATTCTGATGGAGACATCCGTCAATTCTGATGGTAGTTCCTGAAGAACAACAGGATTATAGAGTGGTATGTCACGAACACCAAAATCGCCGCCGCCGATCAAAGGTCAGACAGGACCCCGCCCTGGCTATTGACGCCTGGGGCAACGTTATCCCCATTTATCCAGGCTTTCCTTCAAGGCTTGGCTGACGTTTTTACCCGCCAATAGAGCCTCGCTTTTTAACCCGATGTAATCCGTAAAAATCGCGATGCGTTGATCCTGCGTCATGACGGCCCCGCGCGCAGGATCCGTGTTGCGGAAATCGGGGGAGCGGAGATCCTCGATCAAAGACGAAATCGCGACGACCTGATTGTAGTAATAGGTCACGGGTTCAATCACGGGGCTCGGCAGGATTGAGATATCCGGCAAGACGCTTTGAAACACCATGTCGTTCTTTTCGGCCGGAATGAACGGGATGTATCCGTCATCCTTTTCCATCCTCAAGACAATCTCTTTCCAGAAGTCATCGAGGTTCATCTTGTCGTTCGACAGCGCCGCGACATAGTGGTCAATCTCGGCTTTGAGCGCCGTTTGAATGTCCACTCTTTTCTCACGACGCCGACGACGTTCTGCCTGAATTTGACGGCGACCAGACACAACGAGGGCCAGCAGCGTGACGGTGGCGGCAATAACCGCCGAAATCAGTGCTGGGCTCAATATGTCAATGGGCAAGGTCCGGTCCTTATTCGAACTCCATGATCACATCATCAACCGCAAGGCTGTCGCCCGCACCCGCATTGATCTTGGTGACCACGGCCTTTTTCTCAGCCCGCAGGATATTCTCCATTTTCATGGCTTCCACGGTGCAGAGCGCCTGACCTTCCTGCACTTCATCACCCACCTCGACATTCACCTTCACGATGAGACCCGGCATGGGACAAAGCAGCATCTTCGATGTATCGGGGGGAAGCTTCTCTGGCATCAGCCCGGCCAGTTCCGCCTGACGCGGCGTCCTTATGCGCACCGACATATCCGCCCCGCGCGTTCGGATGCGGAAGCCCTGGGTTATCTTGCCAACCTTCAGGACAAGCGGCCTATCATCGACCATCATCTCCGCGAGCTGATCGCCCGGGGTCCAGTTGCCAGACACACGCATCTCTGACCCACCAGAAAAGCGCACGGTGGCGCCGTCGGGATCTGCGCTGATCACAAGGGACATGGTGTCGTCCTTGTCGATCTTCACCACCCAATCATCGCCCACTTTGCGTTCATGGTTGTCCATGCGGCCCGTGACCCGCGCGCGGCGGATCTCAGCAACGCGGTGCATAGCGGCACATGCGGCGGCGACACGGCGTTTCTCCCCCTCGGGCAGATCCACACCGTCAAACCCATCAGGATATTCTTCGGCAATGAAGGCCGTTGTCATGTCGCCAGAGATGAACTTGGGATGATCCATCACAGCCGCCACGAAGGGCAAATTGTGTCCGATGCCTTCCACTTCGAACCGATCAAGCGCCACGCGCATCGCCTCAATCGCAGAGGCGCGATCCGGGCCCCAGGTGCAGAGCTTGGCAATCATGGGGTCGTAATACATCGAGATTTCACCACCCTCGTAAACGCCCGTGTCGTTGCGCGCGCCAGTGTCACCCGAGGGGGCATCGTCGTGCCAGGTGCCAGCTTCAAGCATCGGGCCGGATGCAACCTCCATCGGGGGCCGGTAGCGTGTCAAACGACCAATCGAGGGCAAGAAGTTGCGATAGGGATCTTCGGCGTAAAGCCTGTTCTCAATCGCCCAGCCGCCGATTTTCAGATTATCCTGCTTGATCGACAGCGTCTCGCCTGCCGCCACGCGGATCATCTGCTCCACAAGGTCCACGCCGGTGATCAGTTCGGTCACCGGATGCTCAACCTGAAGGCGAGTGTTCATTTCGAGAAAATAGAAATTCTTTTCTCCATCTACGATGAATTCCACCGTTCCGGCGCTGGCGTAACCCACCGCATGGGCCAGCGCGAGAGATTGTTCGCCCATGGCCTTGCGCGTCTCGGGATCCAGAAACGGCGACGGCGCTTCTTCCACCACCTTCTGGTTCCGGCGCTGAATAGAGCATTCGCGTTCATGCAAGAAAACGCCATTACCATGGGTGTCGCAGAGCACCTGAATTTCGATGTGGCGCGGCTGCGTGACAAACTTCTCAATGAAGATGCGGTCATCGCCAAAGCTGCTGGCCGCCTCGTTCTTGGACGATTGGAAGCCCTCGCGCGCCTCCTCATCATTCCACGCGATGCGCATCCCCTTGCCGCCGCCGCCGGCAGAGGCCTTGATCATCACCGGATAGCCGACCTTGGTCGAGATCTTCACAGCCTCATCGGCATCCTCAATGAGCCCCATATACCCAGGCACCGTGCTGACATTGGCATCCTGGGCAATTTTCTTTGAGGTGATCTTATCCCCCATCGCTTCGATGGCGCCTTTCGGGGGTCCAATGAAGGCAATCCCTGCATCTTCAAGGGCTTCTGCGAATTTGGGGTTCTCTGAAAGAAACCCATAACCGGGATGGACCGCTTCCGCACCTGTATCCTTGATCGCCTGCATCACCTTATCGATGACGATATAGCTCTCCGACGCCGGAGGCGGCCCGATATGCACGGCCTCATCCGCCATCTTCACGTGCAGGGCATTGGCGTCGGCATCCGAATAGATCGCCACGGTGGAAATGCCCATCTTCCGCGCCGTCTTGATCACGCGGCAGGCAATCTCTCCTCGGTTGGCGATCAGGATTTTTTTGAACATATCAGGTCCTCTTCATCAGCACTGGCACGCATGGCCAAAAGCCTGCGTCATTTTTTCGGTGTGGAACGTAAAAATGGGCGGCCTGTGCAAACCATGCACAGAACCGCCCAAAGGGGAAGGGTAACGGATCAGACGAAACGTCTTGGCCCCTTGGGGGAGGGCCACCACTACATGCACGAGTGAACAGCCACTTTTCGATTTCGCCAAGCAGCATGGAAGCGCTTGACGAAAATCGGCTTTAATCCGCGTGTTTTTCACACACATGCGCAGAAACACGCTCAAATTGTGTTTGCGCAAAAATTTCACCTGCCGAAATCCTCGTCGTCAAACGCATCTGGAAAGGCGGCACGGGCAGCTGGCACATTCAAAACCAAGCGCGCGTCATAGTCTTCGGGGTCAAACGGGTCATCCAAGGCCATCACTTCGCGCCCCAATAGCCAACCAAGTCGACCGGCATCAAGGTTTCCCCTGTGAAACGGCTCATCGCCAAACTGATGCCAAAGTGCACGCACAAAAGCTGCATCCGCACGGCGATCTGCTGGTCGCCTGTCGGCAAACCGTTCGCGCCGCGTGATGGCTGTTGGCCCTTTGGGATTGGCGCGTCGAATGGTGAATTGGAAATCTGTGCCCGGCAGACGGCCCGGGAAACCGCGGTGCTTGATCATGGGTCCCCTCCCCTGATCAACACCTTTGAGGGGGTCAGGGCGGGCCCGAAGGCCCGTCCCTTTTTTTCAAGTGGGGTATTACTTGAACTTTCCGGTGTACTCGGGCTCGATCGAAATCGGCTCGGGATCAACCACGATGAACTCTTCCTGTTGTTGCTGCTGACCACAGGCGGCAATGAAGCCGACCAGGCCCAACGCCAGGATGCTCTTGATAGTTTTAGACATTGAAGTCTCCTGTATGTGTACACACTGAGACGACGTGCTGGCTGCCCCACCACTTGTGCACGCGCCCCTTGGGTCGCAACTTTGCGACCACATATCAGGATACTGGAAAATGCCTTTTTTTCATACGCTTGGACGGTCCTGTGGATAACTTGTGGCCCAAAAGACTCACTTCCCGACTGATCCGCACGTCGCGTCGCAAGATGTTGTGGGCGCATCAAAATTCCTCCCAGATACAGCGGCCGCTTTCCGAGCGAAACGCTTCGAAAACCTGGATCACATTCGGCGCGGCAACACCAAATTCAGAAGGTTGGTCAGCCAAAGAGATGATGATCTGCGCACCTTCTGACACTTCGGGAAGGGCAATTTCAGCACAAAGATGCTCAAGATCCGCCGCGACAATTTCAAGCTCACCAGCCTTGGAGAACTCTGGCGCCACGAACCTAAAACGGAAGATGTCGGCGCTCTCATCGGCGATCACTTCATGCAAGTAGCCAGACAAACCTGACGGCAGCTCAATAGGCTCGGCCACCGCGAACCCCACGCCTGTCAGCGCCAATAATGCCAAAAATGATGCCAAGGCCGTCCGCACTCACTCACCTTCATGTTTCTTCTGGCTCAAACTATCCCGGGCGGTTTGAGGGCAGCACCCCAAGCTTCCCCAAAGAGGCTCAGAGCGGAATATTGTCGTGCTTTTTCCAAGGCAGACTTCGGCGTTTCTTACGCAAGGAAGCAAACGCCCTGCTGACGCGTTTGCGTGTGCTGTGGGGGCGGATGACCTCATCGATGAAACCGCGTTCTGCCGCCACAAACGGATTGGCAAACCGGTCTTCGTAATCCTTGGTGTGCTGGGCGATCTTTTCCGCATCGCCCAGATCCGCGCGGTGGATGATCTCTGTGGCACCCTTGGCCCCCATCACCGCGATCTCGGCCGTGGGCCAGGCATAGTTGAAGTCTGACCGCAGGTGCTTGGACGCCATCACCACGTAGGCCCCGCCATAGGCTTTCCGCGTGATCACGGTCACAGTCGGCACGGTGGCCTCCCCGTAGGCATAGAGAAGCTTCGCGCCATGCTTGATGACACCTCCATATTCCTGAGTAGTGCCGGGAAGAAAGCCTGGAACGTCCACCAGCGTCAGGATCGGAATTTCAAAGCAATCGCAGAACCGGACAAAACGCGCCGCCTTGCGAGCACTGTCGATATCAAGCACGCCCGCCAGCACCATAGGTTGGTTCGCCACAACGCCAACGGTCTGACCTTCCAGGCGGATGAAGCCTGTAATGATATTCTTGGCAAACTCGGCCTGGATTTCGTAAAAATCGCCCTCATCGGCCAGCTTCAGGATCAACTCCTTCATGTCATAGGGCGTGTTGGGATTGTCTGGAATGAGCGTATCGAGGCTCATCTCCAGCCGATCCGGATCGTCAAAAAAGGGCCGCACGGGCGGCTTCTCGCGATTGCTGAGCGGCAGGAAATCCACGAGGCGGCGCACCTCTGCGAGCGCCTCCACATCGTTTTCAAAGGCACCATCGGCCACTGAGCTCTTCTTGGTGTGCGTGCCTGCGCCGCCAAGTTCTTCGGCCGTGACCTGTTCGTTGGTCACAGTTTTCACCACGTCGGGACCCGTGACGAACATGTAAGAGCTGTCTTTCACCATGAAGATGAAGTCCGTCATCGCAGGGGAATACACCGCGCCGCCCGCACACGGCCCCATGATCACAGAGATCTGCGGCACCACGCCGGAGGCTTCAATGTTGCGCTGAAACACATCGCCATAGCCTGCAAGGCTGTCGACACCTTCCTGGATACGCGCGCCGCCAGAATCGTTGATGCCGATCACCGGCGCGCCGTTTTCAACGGCCATGTCCATGATCTTGCAGATCTTTTGCGCATGGGTGGCAGAGACCGAGCCACCCAGGACCGTGAAGTCTTGGCTGAAGACATAGACTTGCCGCCCGTTGATCGTACCCCAGCCGGTGACCACGCCGTCACCATAGGGCTTTTGGCTCTCCATGCCGAAATCCGTGCAGCGATGGGTGACAAAGGTGTCGAACTCTTCAAAGCTGCCTTCGTCGAGCAAGAGGTCTATGCGCTCGCGTGCTGTGAGCTTGCCGCGTCCGTGTTGGCTGTCGATCCGTTTTTGCCCACCGCCCAACGATGCCTCGCCACGTCGGTCTTCCAGTATCTGGAGAATGTCTTTCATGTCAGGTCCCTCGAAATTTCGACCGAAATTAGTAGATCGCAGGCGGGGGAGAAAGCCCAAACCGTCACGTTTGCGCTAAACCTCATTTATCCAGGTGCGCCTAACGCGAACGTGCTTTGGCCAGATGATGGACAACTGTGCCTGTCTGACTTAGGTGACATGCATGCCTGAGACATCCCAACTTCTCCAAGGGCCGCGGTTTCTGGACCGTCGCAGCCCGCCCAACATCGTCACGCTGATCCTTCTGGCCAGCGTCTCTGGCTTGGCGTTGAACATCTTTCTGCCCTCCCTGCCGAACATGACCGCGCATTTTGACACGGAATACGGGCTGATGCAGATGGCCGTGGCTTTCTATTTGGGTATGAACGCAGTTTTGCAGCTGATCATTGGCCCGATTTCGGACCGATACGGCCGAAGGCCTATTCTGCTGGGCGGCTTGGTCATCTTCCTGCTGGCCACGCTGGGCTGCATCTGGGCGACAAACGTGTGGATGTTTCTGCTCTTCCGAATGCTGCAGGCCGTGATCGTGGTCACGATGGCGCTCTCGCGCGCCGCAATCCGTGACATGGTGCCAGAACGTGAAGCCGCCAGCATGATCGGCTATGTCACCATGGGCATGGCCGTGGCCCCGATGGGCGTCCCCGCAATCGGGGGCTCGCTAGATGCTATCTTTGGGTGGCAGGCCAGTTTCTGGGCCTTGTTCCTGTTGGGCGCGGTCGTCCTGGCGCTGACATGGGCTGATTTCGGCGAAACGGCACCGCGCAAGCCTGGCGGCTTTGCAGCACAGCTGCGCGACAGCCCAGAGCTCTTTCGATCGCCCCGGTTTTGGGGATACGCTGGCACCTTGGGCTTTGCCTCTGGCGCATTCTTTGCCTATCTGGGCGGCGGACCCTACGTAGGCGATCAGGTGTTTGGGATGGATCCAGCCACATTCGGGATCTACTTTGGCGCGCCAGCCGTGGGCTATTTCATCGGCAACTTCATCTCTGGCCGGTATTCCGTGCGCTTTGGGGTCAACCGCATGGTGCTTATCGGCTCGGTGGTATGTGCGGCGGGTATCACCGTCAACCTGATGCTTTTTGCTGTCGATCTTGGCACGCCGCTGAGCTTTTTTGGGCTTATGTCGCTGATGGGGCTGGGCAATGGCCTGGTCATTCCAAACGCGACAGCGGGGGCCTTGTCGGTTAGACCACATTTGGCAGGAACGGCCAGCGGACTTTCTGGTGCTTTGATGATTGGGCTTGGGGCTGGGCTATCCGCTCTGGCAGGCTTCATCTTGACATTGGGCTTGGGCACCCTGCCGCTCCTGGCGTTGATGGTCGTCTCAGCCTATGCCGCGATCTTCACGATCCTCTACGTCATCAGAAGAGAACGGATACTGGGCGTTTCTTGATCGATACAGGTCGGTACACTTTGCAAAGTGCAATTAAATTTAGGGGCTTAGACCGTTACAATCGGCGCAAGGCCGTCCCGACCTTTCTGCTCCACCCAGTGTGTGCGTCCAAGCACCCGACCGTCGGTGCGCACCTCGGAAATCGCGTCGAGGTCCACTTCGGCATAGGTCCAGCCGGGCGTGTTCAACGTCCCTTCCGCCAACACACCGGTCTCTGGGAACCCTTTGTCAGGCGGACCAAATATCCCACCCATGCCAGTATTTGAGCTGGCATGCGGACACGCCTCAAAGCTGCCGACTAGGGAAGACATGACCGTCACGCACTGCCCTTCCAGCGCGCGGGCCATCGCGCCGATGCGCACCCGCCAATAGCCTGAAAGAACTTCGGTACAGGACGGCACCAGAATGATCTCCGCCTCGGTTACCGCGCGGCCCAGCAAAGGAAACTCGCTATCATAGCAGGTGAGCACGGCGATCTTGCCCAGTTCTGTTGCAAAGACCTGAAGCGGCCCGCCACCAACGACATTCATCACATCGCGCTCGTAGCGCGTCATGATCTGCTTATCCTGCACGGCCATACCACCGGCTGGCGTGAAAAGCCGCGGGCGGTTCACGGGCCGCGTTGAGATAGCCTCGTCATAGACAGGGCCCGATCCCGCACAGATCACCACCCCGTAGGTCCTCGAAAGATCCGCTTGCAAAGCGTCTACCTCGGGCATGATGTCGGATACCGCGCGCAAGCACGCCTCTCCATCCGCTGCCACATCCGACCCGGCCAGTGTTGCAAGCTCCATTGCGCCGTACTCGGGAAACAGAAGCAGTTTTGCGCCCTGCTCCGCAGCGTCTGCCACCCATGTTTCGATCTTTGATCTGTAGTCAGCCCAGCTTTGCATCGCATCGAGCGGATACGCAGCCGTCGCAATCTTCATGGATCTCACTCCGCTGAGGTCATGC
The DNA here is from genome assembly GCA_937884705.1 of uncultured Roseovarius sp. Lineage (GTDB taxonomy): Bacteria > Pseudomonadota > Alphaproteobacteria > Rhodobacterales > Rhodobacteraceae > Roseovarius. The sequence continues at coordinate 8,294 of CAKZYL010000381.1, forward strand.
AACCATGGCGCAACGTTGCCGTCTGTTCAACCCAATCAGGCCAAGGCGGCGCCCAGAATATCGCGCGGTGTCTCGCCAGCGATGGAGGCGAAATCTTCGCCCAAAGACGATGCCACAACGCGCGCTTCTGCGGGCGGCAGGATCGCGTAAAGCGGGTCTGGCCGTTGCTCCAAGGCCATCTCCACCATGTCTCGCGAAGAGGCGCATAGGTAAAGCGCACCGTGCTCACCGAAGACGACTTGCTCATCGGCAAACGAGATCCGGACGACCTCCATCCCGTCTTTGGGCGGCACGCGTTCAATCCCGCGCAGCCCCACCAGAGCACTTGCCGGAATAACCGAAAAAGGATCACCGAACATATCCTCGGCGGCATCGCTTTCCACCATGATGTTCTGCCCGCTCAGCAGGTGGTATGGCGTTGCGTTGCCAAAGGCGCCCTTGGGAACCTCAAGCGGCCATAGTGCACTCGGGCAGTCTTGCGCGGTTTCAAAGGGCACTTCGCTGCTGACCTTGGTGACCGGCTGCAGACCCGCATCGAACGTGAGCACCAGATCACCCGGCTTGAGATTGCGCACAGGCGTCCATCCTTGCGCTGTGGCGACCAGTGTGGATGAGACCAAGCCAGCCTCTTGCGTGCCGTCAGGTTGCACATGGACCTCTTGGGCCCCTGCCTCTGCACGGGGTGCGAAAGGTTTAAAAAGAAAAGACCAGCGCTCAAACATGTGCCTATCCCAAGTCTCGACCGGCGGCACAATGCGCGCCAAATTCATGGTAAACGAGACGTTAAGAGTGGGCCAAAGATACGATTAAAATGCGTCGCAAATGCGGCAGTGTTGCAAAACCGGAGACACTCTCGCAGGCTTTTGCCCTTTGTTTATTGGACGCAGACGATGTTTCAAGAAAACTGATAGCCAAACCGCGCAATGTCGTCACGGCACAGCTTTGCCACAATCTCGGCATCTGAGTCGGTGTAGAGAATGCGATAATCGCCGGGCCGGTCTGAGCGATTTACAGCAGGCAACTCCAAACGAAACCCCAAATGCTCCCACAGTTGAGCTGCATCTGTCTCAAAACGCTCAAGTTGCAGGTAAAGGCTGCAATCCTCAACGCCATCCGAGCGTGTCATGTAATGGCCGTAAGGATTGGCGGGCAGCGCCTGTTGCAGGTAGTCGCTGCGCAGGAAGCCTGGAAAATCGGTCTTCTGAGCGGTATGAACAGAGACATCATCAAAGCGCTGCGCACGCAGCCAATGATAAAAGCTCACAACCCTGTCCCACGGATTGCGCACCATGGTCACTGTGAAGGCTTGGTCAATCTGCTCAACCGACACAAGCCCGTCTATGTCAGCGAGCGTTGAGTGCTTCCAGAGACGGCCCGCAGCCTTGGCATCTTTCAACCGGCGGCGGCGCTTCGCTGCTTTGGGAGTATCACCGATCAGGATGTCATCCTTCATGGCGCGGGACTCCAGCGCAAGGGCCAGTGAGGTGCCCCCTGTCTTGGGAATATGGACAAAGATATAGGCCCGGCCCTGCGAGATGATCATGCTGGCAACGCTACGCCAAACCATGCGCGAAAAAAACCGGCCTTGACCTTCCTGCCCATGCGCAAACCCTTCCCATATCTCCACAAATGCGGCATATGCGGTTGCGAGTTTCCAAAGCGGCAAGGGAGGGCACGCCATGGGATGGATGAGGGATGAAACCGGCCTGGATAAGACGGCAGCCAATTTTGTTCCGCTGACACCGCTGTCGCATCTGCGGCGTGCAGCCAAGCTTTTCCCACACCACGAGGCGCTGGTCTATGGGTCGTTCCGCAAGACCTATGCGGAGTATTATGAGCGTTGTACGCGCCTCGCCTCCGCATTGGCCAAGATGGGCGTGCAGCCGGGCGACGTTGTGGCGACGGTTCTGCCCAACATTCCCGCCCATGTAGAAGCCCATTTCGGCGTTCCGGCCTGTGGCGGTGTGCTCAATGCGATCAACATCCGTCTTGAGGCCGAAACGATCTCATACATCTTCGAGCACGGTGAGGCGAAGGTCGTGCTGGTCGACCCTCAGTTCATGAATGTGGTGCAGGATGCGATTGCGCAGATGAACGGACCAGCACCGCAGATCATCGAAGTGGCCGACGATCAAGGTGGCGTGCACGCGGCCACGGAATACCCAGAGTACGAAGATTTCTTGGCGGGTGGAGACCCGGATTTCGACTGGGTGATGCCAAAAGACGAATGGGAGAGCTTGGCGCTGAACTATACCTCTGGCACGACGGGTCGACCCAAAGGCGTGGTGTATCACCACCGCGGCGCGTATTTGATGACGATGGGTACAGCGATTACATGGCCGATCCCGCGCCATCCGAAATACCTCACGATCGTGCCGCTCTTTCATTGCAACAACTGGAATCACACATGGGCGATGCCGATGCTGGGCGGCACCATTGTGTGCTGCCGCGATGTCACCGCCAAGAATATCTATGACGGGATCGCGGATGAAGGCGTTACGCATTTCGGGGCCGCACCCATCGTGTTGAACACGGTGATCAACGCCCGTGACAACGAACGTCGCGACTTTGACCATGTTGTCGAGGTGTTCACTGCGGGTGCGCCTCCCCCTGCGGCGACGCTCAAGGCCATTGAGCCACTGGGGTTCAATGTGACGCAAGTCTACGGGCTGACGGAAACCTACGGCCATGTCACCGAGTGCCTATGGCACGACGCCTGGAACGACGCGCCCGAGGAAGAGCGGTATGCCATTAAAGCGCGCACCGGCGTGCTGATGCCCATGATGGAAGAGATCACCTCTATGGATCCTGATGCGATGACGCAGATCGAGATGGACACAGAGGCACAAGGCGAGATTATGATCCGCGGCAACGCGGTGATGAAAGGATATCTAAAGAACCCAGAGGCGACAGCTGAGGCCTTCCGCGGTGGATACTTTCATTCCGGAGATATCGCCTACCAGCACCCTGACGGTTATCTCAAGGTCGCCGACCGCGCCAAAGACATCATTATTTCAGGGGGTGAGAACATCTCTTCCGTGGAGGTAGAAGGCGCCTTGATGCATCACCCAGCAGTATCGCTCTGCGCCGTGGTCGCATTGGCCGATGACAAATGGGGCGAGGTGCCTTGCGCCTTTATTGAAACCAAGGATGGCGCGACCGTTACTGGAGACGAGATCATTGCGTTCGCGCGAGAGCGGTTGGCGGGGTTCAAGACCCCCAAAAAGGTTGTGTTCCAAGATCTGCCCAAAACCTCGACAGGCAAGATCCAAAAATACGAACTGCGCAAGATCGCTGCAGAGGCTTAAACGCCTCAGGCAGAGCTTCAACGAACAAAAAAGCCCGGCATTTGCATGCCGGGCAGTTTGGTTTCTCTGCTTTTATCCTTGGTTTAGAAGACCTTCGACACTGAGAAAATGAAGTTGCGGCCTTCTGCCTGCCGCGCCGACAATTGCGGACGGTAGTTGCGGTCAAACACATTCTCGATGCTCAGACGAAATTCGGTATCTTCCCAAACGCCACTCTCTGGCGCCACTGTCACACGAATATTGTTAACGAAGAAGTCTGACGCGCGACCAAGTTGGTTGGTACGGCCACCAGCCCCATAGATACCTTCCCAGCTTACATCCACGCCGCTTGCAAATTTGCGACCAACAGTCAGACGCGCCGTGTCCTGAGCGACACCCCGGAAGGTTTGTTCTATTCCGCTGGCCAAGGTTTCTTCTGCATCCACGATCTGGCCATTAAAATCAGCGTAGTAGCCCTCCAATGTGGCGTAGGACGCCTCAAGCTCAAGCCCCATTGTATCTATATCCGTGACGCCAGAGAACGAGTTCACATCCGACAATTCTGTGAAATAGACGTTTCCTTTGACGGCAAGGTTGTCGCCTTCTAAGAACACACCGACGCTATCGTAAGACGCCCCGAATTCGTAGGTCGTCGCTTCCTCTGACTTCGGAAAAACCGGCACAAGCACGTCGTCAATGATCGGCAAAACCTCTGTGTAGGCCCAGCTGCCAAAGAGCGCAAAACCATTATTGAAGCCATACCGCGCCGACAACCCGCCCATAAGCGCGTCATCGCTAAATTTCACGTTATTGGCGGTATCGGTGACGGACTGATCCTCGTAGCGAAGCGCGGGCGTGAACGTCCAGTTGCCGACGTCGATCTCATTCACGACGAAAATGGCCCAGCTTTCTTTTTCGCCTTCTGGGACACCGATGAGGGCTTGGCCTGGCAGGGGCCGGTCGCGAAACTGATATTCGAGGCCTGCGACCAGATTGTGGTTCAATGCACCGGTTGTAAAGAATGAACGGTTTTTCGCCGTTACAGTCGTTGTTTCGTACACCTGATCCGCGTTGAACGTGCCACATACGAAAGCCTCTAAACCAAAAGGTGGACAAGGGGCTTCAATGCCTATCACTGGCGGAAATGGAGCGAAGGGATTCGGTATGGTTCCCACGCCTGACAGAAAGATCCGTTCATCGGCAAACGAGTATTGCAGGCTGAAATCCACCAGATCGTTCCCAATCGGGTTGTAGCCATACTTTACAGCCAAGGTCGTCGAATCCACGAACCTGTCCACGTTGCCGAGGAAAGCGGGAAACGCCGTGAAAGATTCAAACGGCACGTTAAACTGAGATGTCTGTGCGTCGGTGTAAGACGCCTCGATGCTGTGCTCATTATCGTTCCCAAAGGTCAGTTTACCTTTCAGCAACCAGGAGGGATCATCAACAGCCCCGGTCGCAGGGTTGATCTGCCGTCCAGCGCCGTCTTCGCGAATGCCCAACTCTCGCTGGGTGTAATTGAAGAGAAATTCCGCGTTCTGAGTTGGCATCCATGCGAACGTACCCGACCGCGTAATGCCCTGACCATTTGTTCGGTACTCAAGCAGAGGCCGGAAGGCAAAGCCGGGCTCACCGCCCAAAACGTCAGATGCGTCGATCGTCTCCAACCGAACCACACCACCTACGACGCCAGAGCCGAATTCAAAAGATCCCGTGGTGCCCCGGATCACTTCCACTTCTTTGTAGAGATAGGGATCGGTGAAAAGCTGCGTGGAGTTACGATAAAATTCTTCCGCACCGCGGGTCACGCCGTCGATCTGGATCAGCACTTTGTTGTCTGTGCCGAAAGTGAAGTTTGACCCAAAGCCACGAATGTTGATACCCGATCCAACCGGCGTAGCTCCGTTGATCAGTGTCACACCCGGCACCGAGTCGATCAACCCCGCGATCGTACCCGCCTGACGGTCTCTGATCTCTGTTTCGTCCACAACGGTCACAGCCGTCGCGGTATCCGTGCGAACTTCTCGCTTACTTTCCCCAAGCACCAATGTGCCCAGATCCACTGCACCATCCTGGGCCACGGCCGCGGATGATGACAGCGCCAGGCCCATGCTGGTGGACCCCAATAGCAACCACTTCGTGATATGCGGCATACCCGTTCCCTCCGATATACAGATAAAGCTGAGTGCGCTCTAGCTAACGGAAGGCTTGCTGGTATTTATTTGTTCACGCAATTTCGGTCTATTAACCCGTTTTTTGTGAGTCAAGCGCCCCCAATAAGCAAACCAAATGGTGGCGCTTTTGCCACATCAAAAAGGGCACGTCACAGGCTGCATTTGCTTGCTTTTGAGGTGAAAAAATCTCGAGCGCGCAACCAGAAGTGGGGCACGTGAAATTCAACTCAAGATGCGCGTGACACGGCGTCTTCACTGGTCTGCAACCGCCAAAGAGCCGCATACCGACCGTTCTTGGCAAGCAAGTCCCCGTGCCTGCCTTCTTCCATCACTTCTCCTGCTTCCAGCACCACGATCCGGTCGGCCTCCGCAACCGTCGACAGGCGGTGGGCGATGGTGATCACAGTGCGCCCTTCACTGGCGCGCGCCAGCGCATCCTGGATGCCGTGCTCTGTTTCTGAATCAAGCGCGCTTGTTGCCTCATCCAAAAGCAGGATGGGTGGATCTTTGAGAAACGTGCGGGCAATACCGACGCGTTGCTTTTCACCACCAGAGAGTTTCAACCCGCGTTCGCCCACCTGGGTGTCATAGCCCTCCGGAAGTCCAATGATAAAATCATGGATCTGCGCGGCGCGCGCGGCCTCTTCGACATCGGCCTGCGTCGCCCCTTCGCGGCCATAGGCGATATTGTAGCCAATGGTATCATTGAACAGCACTGTATCCTGTGGCACCACGCCGATCGCCGCATGAAGGCTGTCTTGGGTGACGTTGCGAATGTCTTGTCCATCAATGCGCACCGCACCGCCAGCCGCATCGTAAAACCTGAACAAAAGCCGCCCGATGGTGGACTTGCCAGATCCAGACGGGCCCACGATCGCGACCGTTTCGCCCGCGTCCACTCGGATCGAGGCCTGCTTTAGGATAGGACGATCCTGCGAGTACGCAAAAGAAACGTTGTCGAGCGTCACAGTACCTCCGCTCACCGTCAGAGGCTTTGCATCGGGCTTGTCTGCCACGTCCGCATTTCGTTCCAGCAGATCAAACATTTCACCCATATCCACAAGCGCCTGCCGGATCTCGCGATACACAAAGCCCAAGAAATTGAGCGGCATGGTGATCTGGATCATGTAGGCATTGACCATCACGAAGTCGCCCACAGTCATCGTCCCATTCTGGACGCCGATCGCGGCCATGACCATGACGCCCACAAGGCCCGACGTGATCAAAAGCGCCTGACCAACGTTGAGAAACGCCAGCGAGTAAGACGTCTTCAGAGCCGCAGTTTCATAGCCTTCCATGGCCACGTCATAGCGCGCAGCCTCACGCCCTTCTGCGCCGAAATACTTGACCGTTTCAAAGTTGAGCAGGCTGTCGATCGCCTTTTGATTGGCATCGGTATCCTGATCATTCATCTGCTTGCGCAGACGCACGCGCCATTCGGTGACTTTGATCGTAAAGCCCACATAAAGAATGACGACGCCGAGAACGACGGCCATGTACCAAAAGTCAAACACCGCCCAAAGCACAATGGAAATCATCAAGAGTTCGAGCAGTAGCGGGCCAACGGAAAGCAGCAAAAAGCGCAGGAGGAATTCTACGCCTTTGACGCCGCGCTCAATGATGCGGGACAGCCCGCCGGTTTTGCGCGAGATATGATAGCTGAGCGACATCTGGTGGATGTGCCGAAACGTACGTAGCGCAAGCTGGCGCAAGGCCCGTTGACCCACACGCGCAAAGATCACATCGCGCAGCTGCTGAAACCCGATGTTGAGCAGCCGGGCCATGCCGTAGGCGATCGTGAGGCCGACGGCCCCAAGCGCCAGCGTCCAAGCCTCGCCAGAGGATTCTCCTGAGAGGGTATCAACGGCGGCCTTGTAGAAAAACGGCGTTCCCACGGCGACCAATTTGGCGACAAACAACGCCGCCAGCGCAGCGACGACGCGCCTTTTTATCCAAGGCTGATCTGCTGGCCATAGGTACGGCGCGACCTCTCGGATCGTGCGCAAGCCTTTTTCTTGTGTGTCGGGTCGGGCCACTGAAATCCTGCCATGCCTTGAGACGGGTTGGGTGCATGGGTGAACTTATTTCCGCAGCCCACCCATTTCCAGTGCACAGGTGCACAGTACGATCTGCGCTTTGTGCGATCCTTGCAAAATGTCTTAAGCGACCTGCCTAGGACACATCTTTGTAGCTGATCTCACGGCGATCCGACCCACCTACCTTCTCGCGACGCACCAAAAGGCGGTTCAGCGCCACCACATAGGCTTTGGCAGAAGCCACAACCGTGTCAGTGTCTGCAGATTGGCCCGTGGCCACGTAGCCATCCTCTTCCAATCGCACGGTCACTGTGGCCTGGGCATCCGTGCCCTCAGTTACGGCATGCACTTGATAGAGCGACAGGCGCGCAGTGTTGGGGTGCAGCGCGCGCACCGCGCGGAAGGTGGCATCCACGGGGCCGTCGCCGGTCTCTGTGGCAGACACTTCTTGGCCGTCGATCGACATCACCAGGTCCGCCTTCGCCTTACCAGACGTGCCGCACATGACAGCCAATGACGAGATCAGGAGACGATCGTTCTCCAGATCCTCACCCGCGGTCACGAGCGCGATCAGATCTTCGTCGTAAACCTCTTTTTTGCGATCCGCGAGTTCTTTAAAGCGCACGAACACGTCGTTGAGCTGATTGTCGGCCAGTTCATAGCCCAGATCGCTGAGCTTGGAGCGCAAGGCAGCACGACCGGAATGCTTGCCCATCACGATATTGGTCTCTGTTAGGCCCACATCTTCGGGACGCATGATCTCAAAGGTCTCGGCGTTTTTGAGCATGCCATCCTGATGGATGCCAGATTCGTGTGCGAAGGCGTTTTTACCGACGATGGCTTTGTTGAACTGCACGTTGAAGCCAGACACCGTCGCGACACGCCGGCTGACATGCATGATCTTTGTTGTGTCGATATCGGTGTAATAGGGCATGATATCGCCCCGCACCTTCATCGCCATAACCACTTCTTCCAGAGCGGTGTTGCCAGCCCGTTCGCCCAATCCGTTGATGGTGCATTCGATCTGGCGCGCGCCACCCGCCACAGCGGCCAGTGCATTGGCCGTCGCCATGCCGAGATCGTTGTGACAGTGAGTGGCAAATACCACCTCATCAGCGCCCGGCACCTCTGCGATCAGGCGCGCAATGAGATCAGCGCTTTCGACCGGGGCCGTGTATCCCACCGTGTCTGGGATGTTGATCGTGGAGGCCCCGGCTTTGATCGCGATGTCGACCACGCGGGCCAGGTAATCCCATTCCGTGCGGGTGGCATCCATGGGTGACCATTGCACGTTGTCGCAAAGGTTGCGCGCATGGGTGACCGTTTCGTGAATGCGATCGGCCATTTCGTCTTTGGTCAGGTTAGGGATGGCCCGATGCAGGGGGGACGTGCCGATGAAAGTGTGAATGCGCGGGCGTTTGGCGTGCTGTACCGCCTCCCAGCAGCGATCAATGTCTTTGATATTGGCGCGGGCAAGCCCGCAGATGATGGCGGTCTCGGCGCGCTTTGAGATCTCGCTCACAGCCTGAAAATCGCCCTCGGATGCAATGGGGAATCCCGCCTCAATGATGTCCACGCCCATCTCATCCAAGAGCCCCGCGATCTCGAGCTTTTCATTGTGGGTCATGGTGGCGCCGGGGCTTTGTTCGCCGTCGCGCAGAGTGGTGTCAAAAATGACGACTCTGTCTTTGTCGGAATTGGTCATGGGGGATCTCTTTTCAAATGTCCTAAGCTGGCGGCGCGGGTCTCATCCTCTGAGCGGTCGCGCCGGATCAGGGCACGCTCAGAGGCGGCTTAGGAGCAGCAGGAGAGAAAGACAAGCGAATGGCCTGCCTTTGATGGGTGTCATATGATCCTGCGAAGTCATTGGTGCACTATAGGCTGAGCTTGTGCATTTGCCTAGATGTGTTGCGCGAGAAAGCGGGAGCGCTCGTCGCTTCCTTTCGGGCGCGCCTCGCTTGTGTCAGATGCTGTCGCGGAACCGGTTTACGATTGGATAGCGACGATCCAGCCAGAAGGCGCGTTTGGACAGCCGCGTGCCGGGCGCGGACTGGAAACGCTTGTATTCTGCAATGTAGATGAGGTGTTCGACGCGATTGGCATCCTCGCGCGTGTATCCCGCGTTGATGCAGTCTTCGATTGAACCATCCTGATCAATCAGAATGTCTAGGATCCCGTCCAAAACAGGGTAATCGGGAAGAGAATCGCTGTCTTTCTGGTCGGGCTTGAGCTCTGCCGAGGGCGGTTTTTCAATCACACGTACCGGGATCACCTCACCCGAAGGCCCCATCATCCAAGGTCTGTGGTTTTCGTTGCGCCAGCGGCAGATCTCAAAAACTCGGGTTTTATAGAGGTCTTTGATCGGGTTATAGCCCCCCGACATATCGCCGTAGATCGTCGCATAACCCACCGCGACCTCGGATTTGTTGCCCGTGGTCAGCAACATCTCTCCGAATTTATTGCTGAGCGCCATCAAAAGCAGCCCACGCAGCCGCGATTGCAGGTTTTCTTCGGTGATGTCGGGCTCTCTGCCTTCAAAAAGCGGCGCCAGAGTGTTGGTCACCGCGTCGCGGCCTTCTTTGATCGGCACGTAATCGTATCGCGCGCCCAAGTTCTCAGCGACCGCTTTCGCGTCCTCCAGTGATGATTGCGATGTGTACTCGGATGGCAGCATCACACAGCGGACATTTTCGGGTCCCAAGGCATCGGCGGCGATCGTGGCCACGATGGCACTGTCGATCCCGCCCGAGAGGCCCAACAGGACCTGAGAGAAACCAGTCTTTCGCAAATAGTCCCTGAGCGAAAGCACCATGGCACGGTAGTCCAGCTCATAGGCGTCGGGAATCGAGGCCAACGCTCCTTTGACTGCACGCCAGCCGCCCGGGCCGCGCACAAGATCAAGCTGTGTGATCGCCTCTTCCATAACCGGCATTTGCAGCGCCAGCTCTCCACCGGGGTTGAGCACAAAGGTGCCGCCATCAAACATCTGATCATCCTGGCCGCCCACCAGATTGAGGTAGATGAGCGGCAGACCGGTTTCGACCACGCGGGCGACCATCAGGTTCTGGCGCTCCTCCAACTTGTTTCGGTAGTAAGGCGATCCATTGGGCACCAGCAAAAACTCCGCGCCCGTCTCTGCCAAGGTCTCTGACACCTCCATATGCCAGGCATCTTCGCAAATCGGGCTGCCCACGCGCACACCGTCCACCACGTAAGGCCCGCCCAATGGCCCTGCATCGTAGACCCGCACTTCGTCAAAGACGGTTTCATTGGGCAACTCGTGTTTGAGCACGCAGGTTTGGATCTGTCCTTTTTTAAGAATGTAGTACCCATTGTGCAGCGCACCATCCACAACAGCTGGGCCCCCGATGGCCAAGGCCGGACCGTCGGCACAGTCCTTGGCCAGTGCCTCTATCGCCCGGATCGCGGCATTGTGAAAGGCGGGCTTCACCACCAGATCCTGGGTGTTGTAGCCCGTGATGAACATCTCCGGCAGCGCCACCAGCTGCGCCCCAGCCGCGCGTCCCTCCTCCCAAGCGGAGCGGGCCAAGGCCGCGTTGCCAGCAATGTCTCCAACGGTCGCATTGAGTTGCGCCAAAGTGATGCGGAAACGGTCTGTCATGGCGCAGTGCTCTCCTGGTTTGGCGTTGATTTAGCAGATGGGCAGGCAAGGGAAAGCGGATTTGGCCGAAACACGTTGTCACGCCCGGGTGCCTCAATTAACATTTCGCCTCATACAAACGGTTCGAATGACCGCATATGAGAGGCAAAGATGACCCACAGGCTGATGGCCCCTTTCGCGATGACCCTCGCTTTGGCAGCAACACCCATGGCGCTTGCGCAAGAAGGGACGGTGCAAACCAAGCAATATGAAGATGGCGGCATCTACGAGGGAACGTTCAAAGACGGGCTCCAGCATGGAACCGGAACCTACACGCTGCCAAACGGGTACGAATACACCGGTGAATGGGTCGACGGTGAAATTCGCGGCCAAGGCCGCGCGGTTTTCCCCAATGGCTCCGTTTATGAAGGCGAGTTTGCGAAGGGCAAACCCGAGGGCGTGGGCATGATCACCTTCACCGACGGGGGCACTTACGAAGGCGAATGGCTCGACGGTAAAATCACTGGAAACGGTCTGGCGATCTATGCCAACGGCGTGCGCTATGAGGGCGGCTTCCTCAATGCGATGCATCACGGACGGGGGCGCATGGAGAGCCCAGGTGGATACATCTATGACGGGGAATGGTCCGAGGGGGTGAAAGACGGAGCGGCCGAGATCACCTACCCTGATGGCGCCGTTTATGAAGGTCAGGTGACGAACGGCGCGCGTGAAGGCGAAGGCACGCTCAGCATGCCAGATGGGTTGATTTATGCCGGACTTTGGAAAAATGGACAGATCGACGGCCAAGGTCGGCTGACGCAGCCCAATGGCGATGTCTACCAAGGTGATCTTGTCAGCGGCAAACGCCAGGGTCAGGGCCGTGTGGTCTACAATAATGGCGACATCTATGAAGGCGCATTTCTGGATGATCGGCGCCACGGCGAGGGCAGTTTCGTGGGCACCGATGGCTACCGCTATGAAGGAGACTGGGCGGAAGGCCGGATATCAGGTCAGGGACGTGTCACTTATCCCGACGGGTCCATCTATAGTGGCAGTTTTGCTGATGATCTGGCGAATGGGACGGGCACCATCACCTATCCAGACGGATCAACCTATGAAGGCGAATGGTCCAATGGGGTGATAGACGGTGAAGGCGTCGCGCGCTACCCAAATGGATTGGTCTATGAAGGGCAATTCGTGAATGCGCGCAACGAAGGCTTCGGCATCATGACCTACGAAGACGGCTATCGATACGAAGGCGAATGGCTAGATGGACAGCGTCATGGTCAGGGTATTGCCACCTATCCCGATGGTACGGTGTACGAAGGCGCATTTTCCGACGGTCAAAGAGACGGCATGGGCAAGATCACTATGCCTGATGGCTTCACCTATGACGGTCAGTGGTTGGAAGGGGAAATTTCAGGCATGGGCGTTGCGAGCTACACAAACGGCGACGTCTATGACGGTACGTTCCTACGCGGCAAACGACAGGGTCAAGGCACCATGCGATACGCCACAGGAGAAGAGGCCTCAGGAAACTGGCAGGATGGCGCTCTCGCCACTGCAACGGAAGGGTCCGAGGCACAGACGGAATAGGCCTCGCACTCTTGCTATTTGATGTCTGAGCAGGGAGGGTGAGCGTCACCAGGGGATTGATTTTCCTTGCCAGTCGAAAAAGCCACCAGTGTCGTCAACCGATAGGCTTTGGACCACAGATATCAAATTTTGCGCTGCCTCGCTTGGCGGCACGGCAGGGTGACGCCCAACATATTTTTCCGTGAACGAGGTCGCCACCGTCCCCGGATGAAGCGCCACGCAAATCACCTGTTTGTGGCTGCGCCCAAGCTCTATGGCTGCGCCATGCATCATCTGATTGAGTGCGGCCTTGGCGGTGCGATAAGAATACCATCCCCCCAGGCTGTTATCCCCGATAGAGCCAACGCGTGCCGAGAGGGCGGCAAAAACCGCTCTGCGATCACGCGGCAGAAGTCGAATTGCATGCTTCAGGATAAGCGACGGACCCACACAGTTGAGGGCAAACTGATCCATCATCGCCTGCCGGGTTAGGTTTTTGATGGATCTTTCGGGGCGCGCGCCTTCTATCTCCAAAGCGCCGGTCGCCACGAAGATAAGGTCATACGTGCCTGACAACGGGGACAAAGCTGCCGCTATGGATGCTTCATCGGTGACATCAAGTTGGTGGGTAGAGCGCGACAGACCTGTGACCGCCACGCCCGTCTGCGAAAGGGCCTCTGTGAGCGCTGCGCCGATGCCGCCAGACGCGCCAATGATGAGTGCGTTTTCCATGCAGTCGAGTTAGCCGCATATCTTCTTCGATCAACCCCTGTCGGGATCCAAACGAGCACGCGCCGTTTGAAAGGGAACACACAGAATTTCTCAAAAATTCTGTGGGCCTGACCCGTGATCAAAGCATCAATTGGTAGGAACTGGGCACGTATCGAAACCCGCCGTCTTTTGCCTCGACATAGCCCACGGCAGGCCAAGGCATGTGATAGCCCGTAAAGGCCAGGTTGTCGGTTGCGATCATGTCAAGCAGCCGTCGTCGGGTTTTGGCGGCAGCTTCTTTATCGATGTCAAAACGCACATGCCAGTCCGGATGCGCCAAAGACCACACGTAGTGATTGGCAAAATCGGCCGCGATCAAAAGCTGTTGGCCTTCGGATTCCAGCATATGCACCATGTGACCCGGTGTATGCCCAAAGGCTGCCATGGCCGTGTGGCCTGAAAATCCGCTCGCCCCGTCACCCACCATCGAGATTTTGTCTGCCAAGGGGCGCACCTTGCCCTCAAATGCATCACTTTTTTCTTTGGCCCAATAATCAAATTCTGCCTGACCTGCAAAAAGCTGAGCGTTGTTAAACGTCTCGCCCGCGTCTCCCATCAAACCGCCAATATGATCGCCATGCATATGGGTGAGCACCACCATATCCACCTGATCCGCGCTGTAGCCAGCGTCCTCAAGGGCAGCTGTGATAGAGGCGGGGCTCAAACCTGTGTCGAAGAGCACCAGCTTTTCACCGGTATTGGCAACCACGGGCGTGAAAAAGAACTGGGCCTGGTCAGTGGGAATGTTGGCCGCGGCGGACGCGGCGGCAAAATCCTCTTTCGACGCATTGAGACCAAAAATCGACTGTGGCTCTCCGCGTGCAACGGTGCCAGACAGCAACATCGTGACCTCAAATGCGCCCAGTTTGAAGCGACGGTGAAGCGGCGTGCTCACGCCCTTCATGGGTGCATCCGCCCAACCTGCCGCCGGCAAGAGCGGTAATGCGGCAACCCCGCCCATAACGGCGCGACGGGTGAGATCTGTAGGTTGGGTCATGGCATATCCTCCGTATTGAGCGTGAGGTAGCACACAGCAATGGCGCGACCATACCAATCGCACTATCGTGAAAGACGAACCGCCCGCATGCCCGTTGGGAAGACACATCATGGCTGACGCGCTAGACCTGCTTCTCTCATCCATCAAACACGCGCGCAGACGCGCAGATGCCCAAGCTCTATTGCCGTTTTTTCAGGATGTGACCGGGTATGACCCTGTGATTTGGAGCGGATCGATCATTGGGTTTGGGCGATATCACTACACCTACGACAGTGGGCGAGAGGGCGATTTCCTGGCGACAGGCTTTGCCCCGCGCAAAGCGTCCATGTCGATTTACATCCTGCCAGGATACCAGGATTACAGTGAGATACTCTCGCGCCTCGGCCCGCATAAAACCGGAAAGGCCTGCCTTTACATCACCCGGCTCGACCTTATCGATATGACGGTTCTCAGAGAGCTGATCCAAACGGGTTTGAGAGATCTATCCCGGATGTATCCTGTCTATCCGATCTAGGGCGCCGAAATCTTTGAAAGATTTCGGTCCGCATTCTTTCAAAGAATGCGTGCGCCCGGACGGCGGGCCGAAAGCTGAACCCCGCCAACCACGCCGTCAGCGAAGTAGCCCGACATCTTGTCATAAAAAACCTCAATGACCTCGTACCCGTCCGGTCCGTGCTTGGCCTCATACGCGACACGATCCTTGCGAAACGCTTCCAGACGGCTGGCCGTGAACGCGCTCCAATCCTCTGTCATGTCCTGCAATCTCACGTCCACAAACCCCGCGTCGGACAAAGATCGCTCATACTCTTCCAACGAGACCAGCGAATTTGGGAATAGGTGGCGCGCGAAATCCTCTTGGTCCTTGGGCGGCCTTATCAGGTAGAGGTCTTCTGCGAATAACATTCCCCCCGGTTTGAGCGCCGCATAGATCTTGGATTGGTACCGCGATCGGTCCGGAATGTGAAAGAGCGCCAGCCAACTGACCGCGTGATCAAAGCTCTCTGCGGGCGCGTCCCACTGAAGAAAGTCTGCATTTTCGTGAGAGACCCCTTTGGCAAGCCCAGCGCGTGCCGTGAGGTCTTGCGCAACACTGTGATAGTCCTTTTGCAGCTCGATCGCAGTCAGTGAGGCGCCGCTCGTCTGGGCCAGGTACCGCGCGCATCCCCCCCAGCCAGACCCAACCTCAAGCACCGTGTGATCTGCCGCCATAGCGCAAGCCTCAATCGCGGCATCTAAAGCATCCGTGCCATGATAGTGCAGTTGATCAAATCGATTGAGCACATCAACAGAAACAGGCGCCCCGGGGCCGTAGCCCAGCGCATCAAGCTCCGCATAGATCCGATCGGCGCGCGGATAGAGCTGCATTGATTTGATCTGATCTGACATACCGGCCCTCGGTTTTTTCAGCGCAGCCTACAGACATTCGCGCGCAGCTTACAAGCTCAGGTCACACTTTCCCGAAGCTTGCGAACCAGCCACCACACGACAAGAACAACCGGAAGTGTCACGGCTGCCGTCAAAACCCCTGTGCTGATCTCTGTGGCCTCGGACACCGGATAAAGCAAATAGGAGGCCAGCGAGACGGCATAGTAGCTGATCGCAACGACCGACAGCCCTTCCACCGTGCGTTGCAGCCTAAGTTGGAGCGCTGCGCGTCGGTCCATACTTTCCAAAAGCGCCTGATTCTGCGCGCTGCGTTCCACGTCAACGCGGGTGCGCAACAGCTCTCCGGCGCGGCGGGCGCGTTCGACCATGGCATCAAGACGTTCTTTGGCCGCGGTCACAGTGCGCATGGCAGGATCATAACGCCGCATCATAAACTCGGAGAAGGTCTGGCGCGAGCCGAAGCGGTCTTCGCGCAGCACCGAGATGCGCTGAGATACAATCTGTTGGTAGGCCGCCGTGGCGCCGAAACGGAAAGAAGATTTGGCGTTGAGCGCCTCCATCTCGGCGGTGATATCCAGAAGCTCGCGAAGTGTGTCCTCAGCTTTGTCTTCGCCGGCACCCAGCCCACCGATGATACGGCTGAGGCGATCTTCCATGGTGCCCATATCGGCCTCCATGGCGCGCACACGCGAAAACCCCAGCATGGACATGGCCTTATAGGTCTCAATCTCACAAAGGCGCTGCATCACGCGCCCTGCCCGACGCGCGCCAATGTCCTCATCCACACTGATCAAAAAACGCTGGTGGCCGGCGGGATCAATGCGAAAATCTCCCGCGATGACGGCAGAGTTTTCCACCACGCGGGCTACGGCAACAGATTCAGAGACGAACCAGTCCGCGATGTTCTTTTCCAACTGCCTGTCATTTTTGCGCGGCTCCACCCGCAAGAGCGCCGACGTGACACGAGAGCCCGGAGCGGTCCCTAACCAGTCATCAGGAAAGACCTCGAAATCGGCCGGATCGAAGGGACGTCCGCCATTGGCTTCGGCGATGGCAGAATAGGTGACAAACTCCGCGTGGCTTTCCCAGGTGAGATGATGACGGCCCACCTGACCGGAATAGTGCGTGGCGCCTGGTTGTGGGTGGGACGCGCCGTGACGGTCGAGAAGATCTATCAAATGCACCATGTCGAGCGCCCGATCCCGCCCCGCGGCGTTTTCGTTCTTTTTCAGAACGAGGAACGCGATCGTGGAAGGCGCCTCCAGCGATGGAAACGGGCGCGCATGCAGCTCATTGGCGAGCGTGTAGCGCAACGGATGATCTTCGATCGGCGGCATGCAATGTCCATCTAAAATTCGTGCCGCGCCATCATCCATGGCCCGGGTTAAATTATTGACACTCCGGGCCTCGCTCACGCGCGACGGTGGAGTGCAGTTAGTTTGCGGATGTGCTGCGACAACCCGTCATCCCGAATGCCCGGGCATTCAGGGCGGGCAGTGTCTTTATGGGGTCAGATTGACGCCAGTGAAAGAGCGCAGCGCATAGAAAAAGGGCGGCCTGCGAAAGGCCGCCCTCTGGTTGGGTCGTTATAGAACAAGACCTTGGGGCTATTCCACCAGCGGGAGTAGTTTGCTGACGCTGTCTTTGGCATCGCCATAGAACATCCGCGTGTTCTCTTTGAAGAAAAGCGGATTTTCGATACCCGAGTAGCCCGTGCCTTGCCCCCGTTTGGAGACAAAGACCTGCTTGGCTTTCCAGACCTCAAGAACCGGCATGCCCGCAATGGGGGAGTTCGGATCATCCTGTGCCGCAGGATTTACGATGTCATTGGAACCGATCACGATAACAACGTCCGTTTCCGGGAAGTCCTCGTTGATCTCATCCATCTCCAGCACGATGTCATAGGGCACCTTTGCTTCGGCCAAAAGCACGTTCATGTGGCCGGGCAAACGGCCTGCAACAGGGTGGATGGCAAACCGCACCTCTTTGCCCTTTGCGCGCATTTTGTTGGTCAGCTCACTCACCGCCTGCTGCGCCTGAGCCACCGCCATGCCGTAACCCGGCACGATGATGACAGAGCTCGCATCGTTGAGCGCCGCCGCAACGCCATCGGCATCAATCGCGACCTGCTCGCCTTCCACGGCCTGCTGCTCACCCGCGGCCGCACCGCCCCAGCCGCCAAGTATAACGCTGACAAACGAGCGGTTCATCGCCTTACACATGATGTAGCTGAGGATCGCACCCGAAGACCCCACAAGCGCGCCGACAACGATCAACAGGTCATTGCCGAGCGAGAAGCCAATCGCAGCCGCAGCCCAGCCGGAATAGCTGTTGAGCATCGACACAACGACCGGCATGTCCGCACCGCCAATACCCATGATCAGGTGATAGCCAATAAAGAGCGCCAGAAGCGTGAGCAGAACCAGCGTCCAGGAGCCGGATCCCGCCAGATACATAATGGTGAAGAGCAGCGACAGGCCGGCAGCACCGGCATTCAGCGCGTGGCCACCGGGCAGCTGCTTGGCAGATGTATCCACCTTGCCCGCAAGCTTGCCGTAGGCGATCACAGAGCCGGTAAACGTCACCGCACCGATCCAGATGCCCAGAACCAGCTCGACCTTAAGGATGGTAACCTCAACAGCCAGTTTCTTGGCAATGAGTGTGCCAAAGGACGACAGCGGCTCTTTCACCTCGGAGGGCAAGGACGCGTAGGCGCCTTCTGCACCCAACACCAGATCATTGGACGCAAAAAGCGCTTCCATCTGATTGATCATGATGTCGGCATTAAAGCCCACAAAAACGGCCGCAAGACCCACGAGCGAGTGCATGATGGCCACAAGCTCTGGCATTTGCGTCATCTGCACGCGCGTGGCCAGTTGATAGCCAATGATCGCGCCCAGAATGATGAGCATTATGGTCAGGGGCCAGAAGACCTGACCGGGCCCAATAAGCGTGGCCAGAACAGCGATCGCCATACCGACAATCCCGTACCAAACAGCACGCTTGGCGCTTTCCTGGCCGCTCAGACCGCCCAGGGAGAAGATGAAAAGAATGGCCGCAACAACGTAGGCCGCCGTGGTAAATCCGAATTCCATGGCTCTTCCTCCTTAGGACTTCTGGAACATGGCGAGCATGCGCCGGGTGACGAGGAAGCCACCGAAGATGTTGATCGCCGCCATGAAAACGGCCAAGGCAGCAAGGATCGTGATGATCACCGAGCTGGACCCGATCTGAATGACCGCGCCCAGAATGATGATCGACGAAATCGCGTTGGTCACCGCCATGAGCGGCGTGTGCAGAGAGTGCGACACGTTCCAGATCACCTGGAACCCAACGAATACAGACAGAACAAATACGATGAAATGCTGCATGAAGCTGGCCGGCGCCACGAGGCCCACCGCGAGTAACAGAAAGCCACCAATGCCCAGAAGCGTGACCTGATTGATCGTTTGCTTCTTGAACGCGGCGGTCTCCGCTTCACGCTTTTCTTCCGGCGTCAGCTCTTTGGGGGGCTCAGGCTTTTTAGCCTGCTGCGCAATGGCGTTCACCTTGGGCGGGGGCGGCGGATAGGTCACCTCACCGGCATGGGTCACAGTGGATCCGCGGATCACGTCATCTTCCATGTCATGGACCGGCGTGCCGTCTTTTTCCGGCGTCAGGTCGGTCATCATGTGACGGATGTTGGTGGCATAAAGAGTAGAGCTTTGCGCCGCCATCCGGCTTGGAAAATCGGTGTAACCGACGATGGTAACCCCGTTATCAGAAACGATTTTCTCGTCCATCACGGTCAGATCACAGTTGCCGCCACGCTCAGCCGCGAGGTCAATCACGACAGAGCCCGGCTTCATCATCTCGACCATGTCTTTGGTCCAAAGTTTCGGCGCCGGGCGGCCGGGGATCAGGGCCGTGGTGATGACAATGTCGATGTCAGGCGCCATTTCGCGGAATTTCTCAAGCTGCTTGGCCTGGAACTCCGGGCTGGAGGGCGAGGCATAACCGCCTGTAAGAGCACCATCGGTCTGCTTTTCTTCGAAATCGAGGAAGACGAACTCTGCGCCCATGGATTCAATCTGTTCGGCCACTTCAGGACGCACATCGAAGGCGTAGGTGATCGCGCCCAGCGAGGTCGACGTGCCAATCGCGGCAAGACCGGCCACACCGGCCCCTACCACAAGGACTTTCGCGGGTGGAACTTTGCCCGCAGCCGTCACCTGACCCGTAAAGAACCGGCCAAAATTGTTGCCTGCCTCGATGACAGCGCGATAACCCGCGATATTGGCCATGGAAGAGAGCGCGTCCATCTTCTGAGCGCGGCTGATCCGGGGGACCATCTCCATCGCCACAACGGTTGCGCCTTTCTTGGCGGCCGTCTCAAGGCCCTTTTCATTCTCGGCCGGGTTGAAGAAAGAGATCAGGGTCTGCCCGTCGCGCAGGCGCTTGACATCCGCGTCGGTGGGCACACGCACCTTGGCCACGATGTCGGAGGCCTTCCAAAGCGCGGCAGCGGTCTTGTGAACGGAGACGCCCGCGTCTTTGTAGTCTTTGTCGCTGAAACCGGCGGCATGACCCGCGCCCGCTTCAATCCCGCACTCATAGCCCAGCTTTTGCAGCTGGAGCGCCGAATCCGGTGTCATGGCCACACGGTTTTCGCCGTCCAGCACTTCTTTAGGTGTTCCGATCTTCAATCTGTCGTCCCCCGATGTCGTCGTCATCCGTATCGTCAAATCTTGTGGCTCAGGTCTCTTGGCTCAATGCGCGTGACAGCCTGCACCGAACCCGTCAAATAGTGCGAAGCGTGCCTATGTCACAATCAATTGAAGAAGTGAATGCCAGACGTGCTTGAAGTCTAAAGCCACCGCCGCGTCTGGGCCATGTAGCGCAAAAATGCATCACCAAAGTCGCGCTCAAGACGAAACTCTTCGGCGTGAATGAAGCGATTGTTGATGATCCAGACCAGAATCGGAACCAAGGGCACGCTGACAACCGCATCCCAGCGCAGGATAAGACCCGCCAAAATCAGGATGTCGCCGAGGTAGATCGGGTTGCGCGAAAATCGGAAAATGCCTGAGGTGATCAGTTCGCTGGCGTCCATGTGGGGTATTGGCGTTGTCCGCTTGCGCACAAACTCCATCAATGCGAGGGCAAGGAGCAATAGGCCCAAAGCAACGAGGGTGGTGCCCGCAGCAAACGCCCATCCTTGGCCGAAACTGAGCCCAAGCGGCACGTATTCAGCCTGCACCCAGGCGAGCACCGCGCAACCCAGAAGCCACATGGGCGGGATATCAAGCCATTTGAGCATCGCGCTTCTTTATGCCCTGCACCCGTCCCCTTGTCACCTCACGCCGGCTTGAGTGTTTCGTCCACGTCCGTCAATGTGCAGCGAAGATCGCTCATGGCTTCAAGGAGGAACACCCATGTTGAAGGGCACTCATGCGCTGGTCACCGGAGGCGGCACGGGCATCGGTCTTGCGATCGCCCGCGCGCTGGCTGACAACGGCGCGGTCGTGACCATTACCGGCCGGCGCCAAGAGGTTCTGGATGAGGCCGCAGGCGACGGATTGCATGCTTTGGTGATGGACGTGACCGATGAAGCGTCCGTCGAAGACGGCGTGGCCTCGGCGGTTGAAGCGCGCGGGCCGGTACAGATTTGCGTTCCGAACGCGGGCGTGGCGGAAGGCCGCTCGTTGCTCAAAACCGACACAGAATTCTGGCGATGGATCCTCACGACCAACCTCGATGGCGCGTTTTGGACGATACGAGCGTGTCTGCCCGGCATGCAGTCGACGAATTGGGGCCGGGTGATCGCCGTATCCTCCATTGCCGGTTTGCGTGGTTTGCGCGGCGCACCGGCATACTCGGCCTCCAAACACGGGCTTATTGGAATGATCCGGGCGCTTTCTGAGGACTACATGGGCGCGCCTTACACGTTTAACGCGCTCTGCCCCGCCTATGTGCGCACCGATATTGTGACCCGCAATCAGGAAGCCATCCAAACCCGCGCCGGTGTCAGCGCCGAAGACGCCATGGAGATGATGGTCCGCGCCAATCGCCACAAACGGCTCATTGAGCCCGAAGAGGTGGCCGCCGCCGCGCTTTGGCTATGTGCGCCGGGATCTGAGAGCATCAACGGCCAGACAATAGAGATCGCCGGGGGACAATGCTGAGGTCACGAACCGCCGCGGAACTTGCGAGCTCTCCTGCAAACTCCCATATTTCATGTGTGCCCGGAACGCAGGTGTTTAAAAAACTTCGTCCGAAACCTGATTGACTGTCCAACAGGCATTGGGAGATCATCCATGTTCACAATCAGCAAACCAAAAGACAACCGCGTGGATCTTGACGTCAGCGGGAGCATTGACAGCGAGGCCATGCGCACGGCCCTAGACGATCTCATCTCGGCATCGGAAGGGATTAAGCACGGTCGAATGCTGTACCGTATCCCGGAAATGGCCTGGCCAACCCTGGGGGCAATCTCTGTCGAGCTGGTGCGTTTGCCCGCTCTTTTCGCCTTGCTAAAAAAGTTCGACAGATGCGCCGTGTTGACCGACGCCACCTGGATAAAGACGGCAGCGGAGCTTGAAGGCGCGCTTTTACCCGGGCTTGAGATCAAGGCGTTCTCACTGTCACAGACCTCAGAGGCCGAAGCATGGCTCGCCCAAACAACGACGTGACCCGACCCTCTCAGGATAAGGGCGCTGGCCCATGATCGTCACTCAGCCGCGATGCGCTGTGGTGATTCCGCAATCTCCGGCACCCAGGTCCTGAAACGCCATGATTTTCGCTGGCCAGGGTTGAGACGCAGGGCATTGATCTGACGCTGAAGTTTGTGCTTCACGCCAAACGCGCTCAAACGCTCAGCAGAGTTGGCAAGCGCGCGGGTGATCCGATCGTCGCTCAGCCCGTGCACCTGCCTCGCGCGCAGCAGGTCGGGCGCAACGCGCCTTGTATAGAGATAGGCTACGGTGCCGCCGGGAACGTAGCATAAGGGCTCAAAGCACGCCCTTAGGCGCTGCATCTGCGCGGCAATCCACGGCTCTTTCCAGTGCAACTCATCTTGCTGCACGATCACCGATATACCCGGCACTAGATGCGGGAAAAACGTTTGTGCCATCATGTCCATGGTACGCGATGTCTTCGAGGCATCCAGGATCAGCAAAGAAATCGTTCCATCGCTCCAGGTGCTGTCTTCAATGCGGCCTTTGCGCAGGACAACCTGGTCGGACCATGGTGAAAGCAAGGCCTTGGACAATGGCAAAGTGTCCTGCCCATCAAACTGCGAAATCCCTTTGGCATAGAGCTGACGCCGTTTCACCTTTGGCGAGGCGTGAAATTGATCATAGGCAAACATGCGCGGCCTCTGACGTTCTCGCCGCGCAGAGGCGCCTGCCGCCAAATAGGCCGTTGAGCCCCCAACAAAGCAGCCCAGATCCACCATGCTGCCCGACACATGCGCCATTCTGTGGGCCAGCCAGAAGTAAAACTGCGCCTCTTCACGGTTGAGCATACTGGGAACGCCCAACGCGCAACCGAGGTCCTCTTCTGTCACAAACCTCCACGGCCTGGACGACATGACAGTTTTCGTCAGTCTTTCCACGATTGCACTGCTCGACTTTACCTATGAGGGCAACAAACCCTTCGTTTTGTGCACTCATGACATGTTGAGCCTTGTCTTTCGCTTAACCCGGCGGCCACCCTGCCCCGTAAAAACACTCAGATTGTCGCTAAATTCATTTTTTTCGCCTGAGACCGCGTGACGTTCAGAGTTTGTTGAAAGAAACCGCGTCAAACCTCAATCTGCGCGCAGGACAAGATCAGTTTCTGGACAATCCCCGGCCCGTATGACATTGCGCGCACGAAATCGGAGCACGCTTCATGACCATCACCCGTTTTGCCCCCTCCCCCACGGGCTTTCTGCATGTCGGCAATCTGCGCACGGCATTGATGAATTACCTCATCGCGCGCAAAGCCGGTGGGACATTCATATTGCGCATTGATGACACCGATCCCGAACGCTCCAAGCAAGAATATGTGGATGCCATTCAGCACGATTTGGAGTGGTTGGGGCTGACTTGGGACCGAATGGAGCGACAATCTGAGCGGCTGGATCGCTATGCCGCCGCCGCCGATGCCCTGCGGGACAAAGCGCGTTTCTACGAGGCATTTGAGACGCCGGTGGAGCTTGACCTAAAACGCAAGAAACAACTCAATATGGGCAAACCGCCGGTCTATGATCGCGCGGCGTTGACCCTGTCCGACGATGAAAAAGACGCCTTGCGTGCAGAACGCGGCAATGGCGTATGGCGCTTCCAGCTTGATCATGCCCGCATTGAATGGACCGATGGCATTCTGGGCGATATCTCGATCGATGCAGCTTCCGTCTCTGACCCGGTGCTGATCCGGGGGGACGGTCAGGTGCTCTATACGCTGGCCTCTGTCGTGGACGACACCGAGATGGGCGTGACCCACGTGGTGCGCGGATCCGATCACGTGACCAACACCGCCACGCAGATCCAGATCATCGAGGCATTGGGCGGCTCTATCACAACGTTTGCGCATCATTCCCTGCTGACAGGACCGCAGGGGGAATCGCTATCCAAACGTCTGGGCTCGCTTTCCTTGCGCGATTTTCGCGAACAGGGCGTGGAGCCGATGGCGCTCCTGTCACTGCTTGCGCGGTTGGGATCATCTGATCCGGTAGAGCTGCGTGGCTCCTTGGAAGAACTCGCAGAGCATTTTGAGCCGGCGCGGTTCGGCTCCGCGCCCACCAAGTTTGATCAGGCGGATCTCTTTCCGCTCACCGCGCGCGTGCTGCATGAGCGCCCGTTTGAAGACGTGTCTGGCGAGATCGCGGGTTTGGGCGTGCCGGATGACATCGCTCCAAAATTCTGGGAGGTGATGCGCGCCA
Source organism: uncultured Roseovarius sp. (assembly GCA_937884705.1). GTDB lineage: Bacteria > Pseudomonadota > Alphaproteobacteria > Rhodobacterales > Rhodobacteraceae > Roseovarius. Next base: position 33,026 of record CAKZYL010000381.1, read on the forward strand.
ATGTCACGACCATGGCCGATCTGGCGCCGTGGTGGGAGATTTGCCGCGACGGGGCAGAGCCGATCATCGCCGAGGAAGACGCAGAGTTCGTGCGCGAGGCCATGGCGCTTTTGCCGGACGCGCCGTTTGATGCGGAAACCTGGAGCGCTTGGACATCTGCGGTCAAAGACGCCACGGGCCGCAAGGGCAAAGGCCTTTTCATGCCATTGCGCCTGGCGGTCACCGGTCAGGCACGTGGGCCGGATATGGGCAGTCTGATGCCTTTGCTGCACGTGGTGCGGGCAAAGGGCTGATTTGCCGGAACGAGTTCGGGCGAACGTCTAGTCGCGCCACAGCTGGTTTGGGACATCGTCGATGATGGTTACGCCAAGCGTGGTCAACATCTCATCCACAAGGCCCCGCTCATCAGAAGAGAGCATCTGCGCACGGGAATAGACCGGCTTGGCACGATCATCCAGGATCGGCGCGTCCCACCCATGGGTGGTTGAAAAGAAGGCCCGCGCGCCCTCTTCTCCGAACTCTTGAAGATAGCCTTGCACGACGACATCGAGGTAACTCATCAAAACCGGGCAGGATTTTTCAGGCTGGCCGTGTTTGCCATCGGGAATGGAATAGACAACGATTTCAGGGCTTTGGGGAATATCGTGGATGATCTGGTGGCTTGCAGATACGCGATCATAAGCGCGCTCCCTTTCATCAAGCGCGCCCCAACCCGCATCTGGAACAGCCGCCATCAGGCCATCAATCTCAGCCATCGGGTCTGGCACCACAGTCAGATACGCCACGGGACGCAGATCGGTGTGCCGCCATATCCGCCGCCACCCTTTCAGCCGCGCCGGGCGGATGTCTTCGTAGTCATGGGTCTTGCGGTTGACCAGACTGCCATA